>JBAQYK010000497.1:0-4927 GCA_049299995.1 Candidatus Methanoperedens sp. | reverse complement strand
ACGTTTACTTCCTCTACTTCTTCTATACCTTTGAATTTCGCCGCATAATCAAAAACAGACCACGCATCGTCATCATTCAGATTCAGGCACTGTTTCAGTAATTTATGTATATTTCTCGCATCAGCTTTTCCTGAAGAATCACGGTTATCTTTGATCAAATCTATTAACTTTTTTACTTTCGGTTCAAAATATACATGCGCTGCTACAGAATTCGGAATGTGCATATCATCACCGACAGGAGTGCTGAACTCCGCTATGGAGCTTTTTTCCAGCTCTTCCAGGGATGAAAAGTGAACACTATCCATAGATGCGCCGCTACTCCAGAATGTCATGTCGCGGGAAAGCACATCTACAAAAAAGCTGTGGATTTTTGTATCATTATGATTGACTATAGATATGATTTCTTGCAGTAACTTTCTTTCAATTTCGAGAGCGCAGGGTATTCCATTTTTCTCATACCATGCAAATATACCATTCATTTCAGCCAGCGGTTCGGTAATATATGCGGCATTTCCTATTGCCACCGCGCCCGCCGTCGCAACACCGCGTTTGGTATTCAGCACATGCTGGCTGATTGTTATCGAGGTGACTGATTTTCCATGAAACTCATGACTAAAAGCAAATACAATACCCAGGGCAGCGATGTTTTTAGTATAGAATATTTTCATTACCCGTTCCCATTTAGCTTTTTCGCAGCCGGTTGTGTTCATTAATATCATCATTAGAAACTCATAATATATAAATCTATTTTAAAGAATAATTTTCAGAAAAAGAAACTGTAATTGAAAACCCGTGTGAGAATTGAATAAAAAAACAATTTTCAGAAAAACAAAATGTGATTGAAAAATAGCACGGGAATTGAATAAAAAAAAAGAATATCCGAAAATTATTTATGTGCGGGAGGGCATTTACATCTAATGAATATTAACTACTTGTTTATTTCCATATTAGTTATTGCTATATTGTCAGGCTGTATCGGCAGCAAAGATAAAATCTACTCGGTTGAAGAAGTTTACCAGAACCCGGACGCGTTTAAAGATAAAAAAAGTAACTGGAACATAATAAGCATACAGGGCATTGCAGGCACGGATGCCGTATATGAAGTCGGCAGTCAAAACAGCTATTATTATCTTGCGTCCGATACCAAGAACCGCCCGCCCAATGAAATAATTTATGTAAGCACTGCTAACAGTGTGCCCAAAGCCGGCAGCGGTGTGGTTATTAAAGGCAAAATAGAAAAAGTAGTATCTGCCGGAAATATGAGAATTGTAACATTTATACCTGTTAAGGAATGAAAAATACAAGATGAGGTGAATTAAAATGGTAGATCCAATAACTATTGGAGCAGCAGCGAAGGGTTTTGAAGGAGCGACAAGTCTGGGCGTTGAAGCCGCTAAAGGTGCTGCCGAGTCGGCGGCAAAATCAGCAATTGATACTGGTGCTGGTGGAATGGGGGGTGGAATGGGAGGCGGTCCAGCTAATATCTCTGGCGGTCCTATGCCGAGTGGATTTGTACCCGATCCGATGGGAGGAACGCCGTGCAGCGTTGGAAGTGGCGTTGCTGAAAAAACAGGCGCGCCTCAACCACAGGATCCAAGATCTCCGATACAAAAAATAGGTGATTTTTTAAAAGAGCATAAAATTGGAGATAAGGTGCATACGATATCTCAGACTCAACACAGTTTAAATCGTTTCGGAACTGATATGATGGGACCGG
The DNA here is from genome assembly GCA_049299995.1 of Candidatus Methanoperedens sp. Lineage (GTDB taxonomy): Archaea > Halobacteriota > Methanosarcinia > Methanosarcinales > Methanoperedenaceae > Methanoperedens. The sequence continues at coordinate 3,210 of JBAQYK010000497.1, read as the reverse complement.
ATGCGAAAAAATTCAATCCTGAAACCGATATTCATCGTAGTACGCCGAGATGGAAATAGTTGTGATCTTATTGGGGTCAATACAATTCGTTTTACATGATTAAAGTAAAGTGATGTTTTATGCTTTTCGGAAAAAAAAAGGACGCCCATGCTTCAGAACAAATTTCAAAGCTAAGTAGTTTTAACCCGAATAAAATAAAGACGATAGAGCAGCCATTAACAAAACCATATATAGTCGATGTTGCCGGTTCTGAAGTAATATACAGCAGCGCCAAAGACGCGTTTGTTCTTATCAAGGTTGGACATGGATGCGTTATTCAGACAATTGATAGAATTGAGTCATTTATTGATTGGTATCGCGCTTTACCGGACAGCGGTGTTTTTTCAGCGATGTATAATCCACTGTATCCGGAAGCAAACACGACCCAAATAAAAGACGGGCCTGAAGCAAGCATGGGGGGATTCATTTCCTATGTTCTATCGCCTGAAATAAAGGCCATATTTCTCGGGACTGTAGTAAAACCTATAATATGCGACATAAAAGATAAAAAAGAAACCGATCGCATAATGGAAAACATGTGGATTGATGAAAAGAAACATGAAAAGAGTATTCTTGAACTTAGAAGTAAAAAAAGAAGAATTTACGCCTCCTTAACCAGCCGTCTCGGTGGGTTGCAAGTTTCACCCAGCATGGTATATAATCCTGATACGGGAGTTGATGAGTTGATTTTTATTAGGAGGAAACAAAGTATCATGCTGGGACCTTTTTTCGAGGAACAAACTAAAATATTGAACAAATATGCATACCATGAACTGGTAAGTAATGGAAAGAAAAAATACAAGTCATACGGATTCCTGAATATAGGTAATTTAATGGGACAGATGGGTAGAGGCTCAGGAGACATAACGAAAGGGTCTCCAATTGAGATATTAGTTCTGAAAAAAGAAACTATAGATATTGCTAAGAGCCGAAAAGATTTCGAAGAAATGGATAGGGATACGAGACTTTCCAATGTATTAAAAGGGTTGGCTGGAACAGGAATACCATGCAGTTTAAACGTGATATGGGAACCTATTATATTAAGTGATTTTAAAGAAAGGCTGCACCGCGATGATAAGTATAGCCAGATGAAATCCAGGGACCGGCAGGTGACTGAATCGGATAATATGAAAATAGGTCCGAAGTATAGTGGAGTGAGCAGGACAATTGTTTCGCCGCTCCAGGATCAGGGATTCATGGGACAGACTTATCGGACACAGTATCTATGGCGGGGATTGCAGCGTGGGCTTTTCAATGCTAACGTGTTATTGGCTGTAGCGAGTGAAGGCGATACTCTTGAAGAGTCTATACGCCAGTTAGAAAATAATCTTCATATAGCTGTTGGCGTGGTAAGGGCCAGTTTTGATACGGTTATGATAGAGATTGTTGAACCAGAAGAGGCGCTGCGGGCTTTATATTTATTAACGCCATCGAATTTCGAAAAAGAAGATGATGGGCTTGTGCATGATACTATTGTAAACAACGAAATACTCAGTATCTTTGGACATTTGCCAGACTTTCCTCTTCCAGCAGATATCGATATAATAAAATTCCCGGATATTCAGGGAAGGCTTACCCGAAGGAACCTTGGATTGGATAAAAGCAACCTGATTTATTTTGCCAGGGCCGTACAGGATTTCAAACACGTTTCTGCAGTCGGTATAGACGCTATTAATGATCCTAGACTGATAGGCGTTATCAGCGGTAAAATCGGGTCGGGTAAAACTAACACCGCGATAAGAATACTAAAAGAAACACTTGACGGAGATGAACTCGGACCTTTCAGCGACGTACTCATACTGGACAGGCATGGTGAATACCATAAGTTGTGTTCAATAACGGATGCGGAAGTATTTGTGGTTCCTCTGTGGTCAAGCGAAGTGATATTTAAGGTAAACATCATCGAATCAGTCGAAGGCAGAAGCATCGGACAGGCCGTAGAAGACGCGGCTGCGCTGTTCAAGCACACGATGGTTCAGATTGGACCTATTATGGAAAGTGTATGCAGGGAAGCATTGCACGATCTATATAAAAAACATGGGTGGGCTGCAAACGAAATATATACAAGGGCAGATTCAAGAAGCATCCCAACATGCCGTGACCTGCTCGACCACGTTAAACATGGCAGGTATTGGGAAGAAAGAAAACGGGAAGGTATGAAAGCTGAAACGAGCCAGCGGTATAGGGAAGCAACGTACAGTCTTATATCAAGACTGGAAAAAATCATGGCAGCGCAAGGAGAGAATATATTTTGCCCGGAGAATGGGCGCAGCACGGTTCCGCCTGCTGTTATGTTCAGTAAAAATGTAATAATTCAATTCATGTTTGGTAAACACAATCCCATAGATGATGACGCAAAAAACTTTGTATCACTTATGTTTATACAGCATCTCTGGAATTACAGACAGGTGAATGCAATTAAACTGCCTGATGATAAATACGATAGGAAAAAATATTATGGCTTTAATCCTGATGCACAGCGCGAAATAATAAGAAAAGCAATGCAAAAGCATATGTGTGAAGCCTCTTTTAAGAACGGTATCGCAGCACATGATGATGATTTTATAGTCGAGATCCAGGACGGTATAGTGACTGGAAAGGGGACGATCGAACGTCAAGTTTCCAATAACAATAAAATCGATGCTAAAGATTTTGGGGAAGGGTTTGCTGTCTCGTCTTTCCAGCTTAAAATTAAAGATGAAGATAAAGATAATTTGAGTTCAAGTAAAAAAAGTCCGTTTATTGATATATCGCAGACGCAGAATAGTAACCCGGTTTCAACTGAAATGGTTGAAATCACATGCATATCTCCAGTCGAACGTATAATCGGCGCGCCTATGAAAATTCATACTCTTGTTATAGAAGAAGCACATAATATAGCGCAGGACAGGAGCGATGAGTTCAGCAATTCAATATCATTAATATCTCAAATTTTATCCGAGATCAGGAAATTCGGAGAAGGTATATGGATAATTGATCAACTGCCTGAGCTGCTGGACGAACGGGTTCTGAAGCTTGCTAATAATTTGATAGTGCATAAAACTGACGAAGATTATGCAGTGGCAAAACTTGCAGCGACTCTTGGAATACTGGAAGAGCCGCAAATGTATGAGTTTCTTAAAGTACTTTCCCCAGGAATGGCGCTACTGAAACTTAACAGCAGTCAGGCAG
>JBAQYK010000496.1:0-2273 GCA_049299995.1 Candidatus Methanoperedens sp. | reverse complement strand
CATTATTTTATCCAGGTCATCATCATAACGCGATACTTTCGTGCCCATCGCAACAAACTCACCGGATTTGACTTCCTCGGATTTAATCTGCCATAAGTTGTTGTCGCCTGCGATAAAAGTGTCATGATACTTGCGGTTCATGCCGGAAAGGACACGCCATCCGGCTTTATCTTTACTTTTATCGTATGTTTTTTTCAGGTCTCCCATCAAGGCGCTGACGCTTTTTATTGCCATTATGCAAACATCCCTTTGGGCGGTTCCGACTTCTTCCCGATGGCTTCAGCCAGCGCCATCTCTAAATGGATTTTTGTAACTTTGCCTCCTGAAAGTATTGCCTTATGGAAGGCATTCTTGAGTACCTTTTCAACAAGATCCCTGCCTGAGAAACCCTGCGTCTGCTTCGCTATCGCTTCAAGATTCACGTCTTTTCCGAGTTTATTCGGGAATGTGCGTGAATAATGTTTCAATATCTTATACCGCTCTTCCAGTGTCGGGAGAGTGAATTCAATCTCTTCTTCAAAACGGCTGCGCACAGCAGGATCAAGGGTATGGAGCATATTCGTGGCTGCAATAGTGCATATCCCTTCCCGTTCATCTATCCCATCCATCTCTGTCAGCAATGCATTGACAATCTCAGCCACATCACCGCGTATTTCCTGGTAATTCCTATTCAGCGCAATAGCATCAAATTCATCAATAAATATTATGCACGGCGCCATCTCCTCTGCCTTTTCGTAAAGCTGGTGTATCTGGCGAGACCCGTCGCCCACAAATTCCCCGATTAATTTGGTGGCTCTAACTGGCAGGAAAGGAACATCAGATGAATTTGCCAGAGCTTTTGCCAGCATGGTTTTTCCGGTTCCCGCCGGTCCGTGGAATAAAATGTTCTTGGGAATCCATCTCCCGAATTTCTCAGGTTTTATGAGGAACTGCTCTATAAGCTTGCACTTCTGCTTGGCTTTTTCCTGCCCTATTACATCTTTAAAGCTGACGCTGTGTTTAATTTCAGGAACAAAAAAATCCGTATCATAATCCTGGATTACGAATTTGGTATTTTTTCCGATTTCGGAGTTATCAGGGTCTGCTTCCATAACCTTGAAAGCAAAATCCGGAAACATCCTCCTGTCAAACAGGTAATCGCCTTTTTTTACTATAAATCCGTTCCACTGCTCTCTTGCATAGAACTCAAAGACATCCAGTTCAGAAGGTTCCGGGTATTCATGGAACATTCCTTTCAAGGGGTAACCTGCGGGCTTCACAGTTACCGTTTTTGCTCCAATACCTTTTAAGCCGGTATTGATTTTACTGCTTTTTTTGTTGTTTACCCGCTGTTTTGCTCGCATAAAACCAGTTATAGTCTGTCTTCTATTAAACCCTATTCTTTAGAAACTCTTTTATTCCAAGCCCGGTATTCCGGAGGAGTGACGAAGCAAGCTGCTGCGATGGCCATGAACCAAGTCCGCAGTCAGGACCTGCGTATTTTATCCTGTCGCCGAATATCCCGTATGCCTTTTCAAGCCGTTTAGCTATGATTGCCGGCGTTTCCATTTCAGTGGTAATCTCGGAAAGTTTTGCAGGTTCTTTCCAGACGTTTATGCCGTATTTCTCGTTAAGCGTTGCTGCCATGCCGAATATGTCGGTGCGCGCCGCCCCGATCCTGAGGAATTTATCAGATTCCTCAAGGTCTTTTTTATCGATTAAATCAAGATACGATGGGTTTGCGGCTGATTCAACGCCTATGATGCCTATCGACTGCGTCCTGCATGCAAGTTTATAATGAAGAGGTGAATGGAGATGTATTTCGGTATCTATTTTATGCGATGCGGCTGTCTTTGCCGCTTTTTCAAGCGCTTCGATAATATCGCTATCATTGAACATGATTTGAGGATTTATCCCTATGCTGGGTTCGTCTATCGAGACTGTGGCGATACGAATTTGTCTTGCGTTGTCTATGGAATTGCTTATGAACCTGTCAATGCTGGTTGCAAATGCGTCAAGGATGTCCTTATAGGCGGTTCCACCGAACTGTTTCAAATACAGTTCAACTGGTCCTGTGACGCATACCCTTACATTTAATTTCCTGCCGTTTTTCCTGTAATATTCGTCTCCTACTTCTTCAATCGCCTCAAGCTCCATTATCCTCGCTTTTTCCTTGCGGACAATGAGGGGCTCTTCATTGCTGGATTCGTCGTTGATTATACGCAGGAATTGCTGGTTCATATCCTGGAACTGCGGGTAGGTTGGCACATCCACGCCTGCCGCTACCTTCTGAC
>JBAQYK010000495.1:0-4517 GCA_049299995.1 Candidatus Methanoperedens sp. | reverse complement strand
GGCTTGACGGCATTGGTTTTGACGTGGTGGGTGATATGAACGCAGTCAAGGACGTTTACGGTCTTGAGGTCTCGGAAAAGGAGTACACGGACAGCCTTTGCACCATAAAGGATTCAGGGCTAATGATATTCCCTCATGTGTGTGTGGGCATTCATTTCGGGAAACTGGGCGGGGAATTTCACGCCCTTGAAATGATACGCGCGATAAACCCTCCCACGATAATAATAACAGGATTGATGCCTGTCGCTGGAACGCCCATGGCGCATCTCAAGCCGAGCCCGCCTGATTTTGAAAAGGTCATAAAGAAAGCGGCAACAATGTTCCCGAATGCCTCTATTGTGCTGGGATGCGCCCATTCAACCGGAAAAGACAGGGGAATAATCGAAAGACTGGCGCTAATGAGCGGTGTAAGCGGCATCGCTGCCCCGACTATGGGAACTATTAATTTTGCAAAAGAAAATGGCTATGAAGTTCATTTTTACGGCACATGCTGCGGGCTTGTTCCGGGTGAAAAGACAAGGATAGAAATGTAATCGCCCGGCAATCAGACATAAAGCCCGCCGTTAATATCAATCACCTGCCCTGTTATGTAATCGCCCTCATTGGATGCAAGATACGCGACCGCCCCCGCGACCTCCGAGGCTTTGCCCAGCCTGCCGAGTGGTATTTTTGCCACGATTTTTTCCATCACTTCGCCAGGGATCCCTTTTACCATATCTGTTTCAATAAATCCCGGCGCAATAGCGTTTACAGTAACTCCCTTGCCTGCAAATTCCTTGGCGAGCGCCTTTGTAAGACCTATTAAACCCGCCTTTGAAGCCGTATAATTCGCCTGACCGAAGTTCCCCATCCTTCCTACGACCGAAGAAATATTCACTATCCTGCCATACTTTCTCTCAAGCATGCCTTCTGCAAATGCTTTGGTACAGTAAAAGCATCCATTCAGGTTCACGTTTAAAACATCAGACCACATAGCCTGTGTCATTTTGATAAAGGATTTATCCCTGACAATCCCTGCATTATTAACCAGGATATCCACTTTCCCGAACTCCTTTATGACCTCATCCTGCATCCTGTTTACCTGCTCCATGTTACCGACGTCAGCCTGGTAGATGTATGAATGTTTTCCGATAGCATCTATCATTTTTGATAGTTCTTTTGCATGCTCTTTATTTTCAATACTGTTTATCTTGGAAGCCAGCGTTTCAATCTCACCAGCCTTGCCCATCTGGTCTATCAGTCTTGATACTTTTTCTGCATTTTCTTTTTTATTCTGGAAGTTAATTACAACATCAGCTCCCTCTTGCGCCAGACGCAGTGCAATTGCTTTCCCAATTCCCCTTCCGCCCCCTGTGACCAGGGCGACTTTTCCCTCCAGCCGTCCTCCATTCCCATTACTGTTCATCATATCACCTCTTTACAACAAGCGCAGCACCCATACCCCCTCCAATACAGAGTGTTGCAAGACCGTATGCGCCTTTCCTTCTCCTTAATTCATAGAGAAGCGTAACCAGTATTCTTGCGCCGCTTGCCCCTATCGGGTGCCCGAGGGCTATGGCGCCGCCGTTGACGTTTACCCTATCGGGACTCCAGCCCATTTCCCGGTTAACCGCAACTGACTGGGCTGCGAACGCTTCATTGGCTTCGATGAGGTCAAGCTGGTTCACCCCAATACTTGCCCGCTGCAAAGCTTTTTTACTTGCATTGATGGGTCCTGTGCCCATTATATCAGGAGACACACCCGCGAACCCGTAGCTCTTGATGGTTGCCATGGGCGCAATGCCTTTTTCTTTTGCCTTTTTTTCCGACATCATGAGAACGCATGCTGCCCCGTCATTGATTCCCGAAGCATTGCCCGCTGTAACCGTCCCGTCCTTTTTGAATGCCGGTTTTAGCTTTGCCAGACCCTCTTTTGTAGTCCCGAACCTTGGGAACTCATCAGTATCAAACAATACAGGGTCGCCTTTTGGCTGGGGAATCGCTATCGGTACTATCTCTTCCTTGAAATTTCCAGCCTTGATTGCAGCTTCTGCCCTGTTCTGGCTTTTTGCCGCGAACTCATCCTGGTCTTCCCGGGTAATACCGAATTTCGCTGCCACATTCTCAGCCGTAACACCCATATGGTAATTGTTGAAAATATCCCATAGCCCGTCATATATCATTAAATCCACAAGTTCATCATTCCCCATCTTCGCTCCCCAGCGGGCTTTTTTAAGCGCGTACGGCGCCGTTGACATGGATTCGATACCACCCGCAAGGATGGCATCGGCATCCCCGAGCATGATTGCCTGTGCGCCAAGAATGATTGATTTCAAGCCAGAGCCGCAGACCTTATTCACGCAATAGGACGATACCTCAACAGGAATGCCTGCCGCAACTGCTGCCTGCCTTGCCACATTCTGACCATGACCTGCCGAGAGGACGTTACCCATGATAACCTCATCGACACCGCTTTGTTCAACGCCTGCACGTTTCAGGGCGTCTTTAATTACCAGGGAACCAAGCTGGACAGGACTGAACTCCTTCAGGTTTCCCCCAAATTTCCCGATTGCTGTTCTTACTGCCGATACTATAACCACATTATTCATTTATACCACACACCTTATTTTTTAGATAACCAATCCTCCATCCACGCTGAGCACCGCCCCATTGACCATCTTCGCCTCATCCGAAGCAAGATACAGATATGCATACGCTACATCTTTTGGTTCACCCAGCATGCGAAGCGGGGTTTTTTCTTTCATCATTTCAAGAATCTTGTCAGGCACCGCTGCTGTCATCGGGGTCGTTATAAACCCGGGCGCCACAGCATTGACCCGTATCCCTTTTCTACCGAGTTCCTTGGCAAGTGTCTTTGTCATGCCAATCAGACCCGCTTTTGATGCTACATAATTAACCTGACCGATATTGCCAAATAATGCCACAATAGAAGAAGTGTTAATGATTACGCCGCTCCCCTGGGTAATCATTTGTTCGACGACTGCCTGGATGCAATTAAAAGCTCCTTTAAGATTGACGTTTATAACCTTATCCCACTGTTCCTCGGTCATTTTTAGCGCAAGTGCATCCTGTATTATTCCTGCATTGTTTATCAGGACATCCACTTTGCCATATCTTATCAGGGTATCCCTGACAACCTGTCTTGTTTGTTCCCTGTTGGTTACATCCAGTCTGGCAAAAAATGCTTCACCCCCGTTTTTCTTTATCACTTCGACTACTTCTTCGCCCCCTTTTTCATTCATGTCAGCTACAACGACTTTAGCTCCTTCTTTAGCGAACAAAATTGCAGCCTCTCTGCCTATACCGCTTCCCGCTCCTGTGATAATAGTTACCCTGTTCTCAACTCTCATTTAACCCTGCGACCTTTGTTTGGTTTTTTTGGTTTATTTTTAGGCTTATCCGTTTCTCCTGTCCCGTCAAGACCTGACCTCGGTCTTAACCATTCTGATATCTTCGGGCAGACCTCTTTCTGGGATTTTGATCCCACAAAGATGCCAATATGCCCTGTCGGGAAAACAAGCGTGCTTTTATCCGTGCTGGAAACCGCATCGGCAAGCGGTATACTTGCATCGTTCGGGACAAGGTGATCGAATTCCGCCATGACATTTAGCAGAGGCATGGTTATTTTTTTCAGGTTTATCTTATTTCCATCGATTACCATCCTGTTTTTAATAAGGAGGTTCTTCTGGTAGCAGTCTTTGATGAACTGCCGGAAAGTCTCGCCTGCCTGGTCAGGACTGTCGAATATCCATTTTTCCATTCTCAGGAAATTCGTTACAATCTCTTCATTGCGAAGGATACAGACGTCATCCTCAGTGTCGCATTCGATCCTGTCAAACATACCTACATACTTGTCAATCATAAGCCTGAACGGGTCTGTCAACAGGAATCCGGAATTAAGGAAATCTCCCGGCACTATTCCGTAGTAGTCCACGATTTTGTCCACGTTCAGGCTTTTTGCCCAGACATGAAGGAGACCCTTATCCGTATCAAAGTTAACAGGAGAAACTAAAGTAACTAGATTTTTAATTTTTTCAGGATGCAGCGCCGAATACATAATAGAAAAAGTGCCTCCCTGGCAAACACCTAAAAGCGTAATTTTGTCCAATCCTGATTTTTTCCTGATATAGTCCACCGCATTATTGATGTAACCGTTTACATAATCGTTAATTGTGAGGTACCTGTCCATGCCGGCAGGATACCCCCAGTCAATTATATACACATCAAAACCCTCATCGAGCAGCTTCTTAATAATGCTTTTATCAGGCTGGAGGTCAAGGATATAATAGCGGTTTACAAGCGCGTATACGATGAGAACGGGGACAGGATGCGTTTTTTCCACAGTCGGAATGTAATGAAGAAGTTTCATTTTATCTTCTGTGTATACCACGCGGTGAGGCGTCGTCCCGACCGAAATATCGGATGTTTTTAAAAATATTTCAAATCCTTTTAGATATTTCGCATAATCCGTTTTTATTAAACTAAGTTCCCCCATAACTCCTCCCCGTATCATAGAA
>JBAQYK010000494.1:0-3035 GCA_049299995.1 Candidatus Methanoperedens sp. | reverse complement strand
ATGGGCTATGATAGGATGGGGGAGTATTTAAAATGAGGTTGCAATCACCAAAATCCTTATATTACTTTACACCTATTGTAAACTCAAATGCACTTTAAGTACTGGATATTCGTAATACTTGCCCTCTCTGTAGTTTTTTCAGGGTATATTTACTACAAATCAATCGATGTAGAAGATATTTCCGAAACAAATAATCCGGATGCAGGCAAATTGACCTTAAAAGGAGTAACATTCCTGACCGAACTTTCACCGGCGCTTGAAGCTGCAAAAGCACAGGGCAAGCCGGTATTCGTATATGCCAGGTCTGAAACGTGCGGCTGGTGCAAGAAATTCGAAGCCGAAACTTTCACGAACCAGAGCGTTATCAAAACACTAAACGAAAACTACATATTGTTTTCTATAGATGTAGATAAGCAAAAGAGTGAAACCAGGAATTTTAGGGTAGTTGGTACGCCAACCGAGATATTTCTTGGCCCGAACGGCACCGAGATAAAAAGGATACGAGGTTATGTCGATAATGAGACATTTCTTAACATAATAAATGAACTCGCAAATTAAATGAGGCTAAAAAATGAAGCCCGAAATGAAAGCAAAAAAATTAAAAGTTTCTAAAAAGAAAGGGAATAGCAGATTAATCATAGCAGTAGTAGGTGTAATAGTACTTGCCCTAATAGCAAATGCTTTTTTATCTGGTGACTCAGGGACCAAAGAGACCAAAAAAACAGGCATGACGCTTAAGGAACTCAGGGCGCAGATAGATGAGGAATACACCAAAAAAGGTTATATGGGAACGAATACGCCTCTTGTAAGGGACGATTATATCCCTGTACTTTCACCAAAAACGGCAGGGAAGCTCCCGGATTATGTTTATACCAATGCCATGACCTTGAGCGCATATAAATATGCGACCGAGCATCCTGAAGTGCTTGAGCAGTTGCCCTGTTACTGCGGATGCGGACAGCATGGCAGCGAAGCATCAGAGGGAAGACCTCACAGGTTCTTGAGAGATTGTTTCATTAACGACAAAGGTCAGTATGACAGCCATGCTTCAACCTGCGATGTATGCATTGGACTGGCTATGAGAGCCCAGAACAACTTCCCATCCGGAATAGCAAAGCTGAGTTCACCAATACCTGATGCAACAGCAGTAAAGACCTCAGCAATTGATATAGCATCACTCTCTCTATCTGATAATTTTAAATCACTGGCTGACGGGCTGAACCTTACTCCATCAGGAGTCAACCGGGCATATTTCATAAATACCAAGATGCTCATCGGGACAGAAATGGGAGCTGCGTTTTTAGAGGGGTCTGTACAGTCAGACTCCTTCTACGGGAAAAAGCTAATAGGTATGTACAGCGCCGATTTCAGTCCTGCCTCCTGGATTGAGATGCATGATCTTGGTTATGACAGTAAAAAGGATATAGCGCTCAGAGGACGCAATGAGCAGGGGATGAAAAACATCATATACACCAGACCTCTTATCTACGGGCACATCCAGAACGTGGACAATGTCCTGAAATTGATGAGCGACCCGAAGAGTATGACCACATCATATCAAACATATAAACCGCTGCTTGATGCTGTTGATTATCAAAATGCCGCCTATGCCCTGGTAATGGCACAACCAAATAAGTTTTCGGATATTAATTACATGGGCTTAACTCCGGTTAACGGTAAAGTGGAACTTGTCAAGGCTTATAATATTACAGATAACAAGTCAATACAAGCTGCTTTCAGTAAGTATAATCCGCAAACCAAAGGAAAGATTTTAATAATAAAAGTAACAGGCGATTTAGCAACTATTCAAGCGGATGCTGATAATATTGATGCGGCAGCCAGAACCTAAATGCCAGCACCACCATCAGTATTCTGGGTCTTTATAGCAGGGTTGGCAACGGTGATTACACCGTGCGTTCTCCCTGTGCTGCCTGCTGTGTTATCAGGCTCGGTAGGAAGCAGGTTGCGCCCTGTCGCCATAGTCACAGGCATGTCCATAACCTTCACGCTGATGGGCGTACTTATCTCAGCGGTTGCATCTTTTGGTTTTTTCGCTGAATACCTGCGCTGGATTTCGATTTTATTTATTATCAGTATGGGTGCGGTCATGTTTGACGATGATATAAACCAGGCGTATATGAACACCACAAGCTCTATTATCAATATGGGACGCCAGCACGTATCGTTTCTTGGGAATTTAGGATCAATAGCGCCAAGAGAAGGACTTCTTGGGGGTCTTTTTCTGGGAATGTCCCTCGGTGTCCTCTGGATCCCATGTGTTGGTCCTATTCTTGGTTCAGTGTTCGCATACGTGGCTGAAAGTTCAGCAAGCAATCTTTTATATGGTACTACTCTTCTTTTAATATATTCATTGGGCGTCAGCACCCCGATGTTAATCATAGCATATTCAGGAAAAAAAATATCAAGCCGTGTAAGCTGGTTTGTGAAAAGAGGACATTTCTTCAAGAAACTGTCCGGCCTGATATTGATACTGGTGGGACTGATGATGCTCTTTGAAATCGATAAATACCTGAAGAAAATATTATTGCCATATTTACCCGTTTATTTTTGAGGACATATGGAAAAAGAACACGAAGAAAACCATGAAAAATCCGACATGCTCGATGTATATTTTTTCAGGGACCTAGTTAAAAACAGATTCCTGAAGCCAGTCGTCAACATAGTATTCTTCATCATTCTTTCGATCATCATTTATTATGGTCTAAAAAGTGAATCTGATCTTCGTTTCCAGGGTGGGATCCCATTTGCAACTACGATGATATGGGATGTCTGGCATCCTCTCCTTGCTTTTACCATTTTGCTGTTTGGAAGGTTGTGGTGCTTCGCGTGTCCCATAGGCGCAGTGGGTGAATGGACACAGTCTGTGTTCAGCCTTAATAAGAAATATCCTGAAAAGTACAGGAATCTCTGGATAGCAGTCATATTTTTCCTGTTTATTTTCGCGGCTGAGCGCCATCTATTCATGTTCACAAGGAACCCGCCGAATACTGCATATCTGCTTTTATTCTTTACAG
>JBAQYK010000493.1:0-7905 GCA_049299995.1 Candidatus Methanoperedens sp. | reverse complement strand
GTTTTAACCTCAAAGCTGGCGCAGTGGGGCAGAGTATTGCGCATGACTCGCATAATGTCATACTTGTGGGCACGAATTTTGAGGACATGGCGCTCTGCGCAAATAAGCTTCGGGAACTGCAGGGAGGGATAGTGATAGCAAAAGACAGGGTAATAAATTGTCTTCCTCTTCCGTTTGCAGGTATTATCAGCACTGAAAGCGCGCGCAACGTGGATAAAAAACTAAAAGAACTTCACAGGACAGTCAGGGAGATGGGGTGCAGGCTTGATGCGCCTTTTATACAAATGTCGTTCCTTTCGCTGCCTGTGATTCCGTCACTCAAGATAACTGATAAAGGGCTGGTTGATGTGGATGCTTTTGAATTGATTGAGCCGATAGTGAACCACACAGAGATTTAGCCCTCGGTAGCCGGCGCCGATTGCGGATGCGATGGGCGTGTAAAGTGTAGTAACTTGAGGATGTCCATCCGGCTATTCTGTTAAATCGACTCCGATTATTCTTTTTACTTCTGCGACTCTATCCGGATTAATTCTAATGTCAAGACCATGCCCGGTTGGATAGGGTAGCACAAGCCCTGTTTTTATCATAATTTCAAGGCTGTCTTTTGCCTCGCCTCTAAGATGTTTAGGGATTCCTTTTAGTGCATTTTCAAATGGCGTATGGCGTTTTCCTATGTAAGCGTGCTTGTATAGATGCCTCAGGATAGCGATTTCAATTATTTGATATGCCATAGTTATCGACACGTACTTAACGTATGAAACCAATACGATAACGTGACGAATTAAATAAAAATATGAGAATATATACCTACAAACCTGTTCCAAATATCGCTTTAGGATACTCTCAAGAGAGAATAGTCCAATATCTCAAAGAGCATGGTGAAGCGACTGGAAGCGAACTCTATAAACTCTCCAGTAAACAATCAAAGCCACTTGAGCAGCTTAAAGAAAAAGGAATCGTTATAGAGACTGATGGTGGGAAGTACCGATTAAGAAAAGCTGTACAATGCGACCGACTCAGGTATGAAAGACTTTTTTTAAACCGTCTTGAGTTACATGGGTATGAAAGTGCAATGCAAGATGAAAAATTAAAAGAAATAATCAGTGACTATTATGATATCGAAGAAGTCTCAACAAAGGTAAGAGAAGCATTGCGAACAGTAGGCTATTTTCTGGACATAGATGATGATGAAAGTGATATTTTAATTTTTGATGGAAAGAGCAAATCTCAGGTTTCTTGTTCTTTAGATTCTTCTTCTTATGATGAAATCTTCAAATTGGTATCTTCACGCCTTGGATTATATGAACATCCAAAAAAGGATTAACTCATTTCTTCAACTGCGCTTGCTGGTAGCTGAGTGAAAATGATAGATATTATAGACATCCGAAGTCAGATATAAATACAACCAACGCCTAAGTTGTAACCATGTTCACTGAAATCTTCGGGGACAGCCCGCAGGTAAAAGTATTAGACCTACTGATAACGCAGGATGATATGGAATACACCAAGAAAGAAATAGCCGAATGCGCAGACGTAGGACGCTCCACGCTATACACTTTCTGGGACACCCTTGAGCGCTACGGTATCGTGAAGAAAACCCGGCGGATAGGCAATACATGGCTTTATAGAATCAACGCAGAAAGCCCCGCAGTCAAAGCTCTGCAGGAATTCCAGTTAAGAGTTGTTGATATTATTGTGGAAGAAGAGACGCGAGAGAAGAAACTTGATTCAAAGAGCCTGTACCAGTCAGGCGAAAATAAAATGATAATGGCTGTGGCTGAAGATTGAATTCCTGGATTATCAACACTCCACCCTCGCCACATTCATATTCTTCTTCAAACCCATCGCCTCAGCCACCGACTCGCATTTCGTCTTCAGCAGGTATGCAATCGGCTTAAAATCATATTCGGACATGGTCTCATAATTCGCCATGCCCTTGCTGATTATAAGCGATGCGCTCCGCAGCGCCTCCACAAGCTCAGGCGGCGCCTCTTTCAGGCATACTCCTATCGCATTTGAACCCGTGGTGAGTACCCGGTCCACCTTTTTATCAAGACCGAGTTCCAGCACCTCTTTCATGGTGACATCATTCAGAATCGGCGCGCCCCTGACAACGAGTGTGATTTTGCCTCCAAGTTTTCGTATCTCCTCCAACAGCAGGGTGTCAAACACTATCTCACCGCAGTTATCCGCAAGATATACAACGTCTCTGAGCATTGATTTCATCCTGTCGGTGTCGTCCACGTCAAGACCATGCCCGAATTGCCCAAGCATCGTTTCTTTCGCTGTCGCTTTATCTGCATCAAAACCCAATACCCCGAAATCAAATGAATTTCCTACGATTGCAACAAGCACGGCGCGCCTGAACGAATCCTTTTTCGCCACAAAATCCCGTGCCAGAGGCAGGAGCTTCATTGCAGCCTCGTTGCTGTGCTGCTTTGTTTCCCTGTAAGGGTCGATATCCCCCAGCACCCTGTACGCTTCCCTGTGTATCTTCGTGGATAGATGCGTTGCGGGCGCGCCGTCCACAAGATATTTCCGCAGCACCTCGATTCCTGCAAGCACCGCCTTTTTTTGCAATGCTACATCGCCTGTAGATAATTCTGCCTCGAACTGCACTCTCGATAATAAGCACGGTGCACATCTTGGATGGATTTTCAAGGTTTTTCTCCTAATATTCGAATAATTGCCTCTGCTTTGTTTCTGTCTGCACCTTTTTCTCCCCCATCCATCTTAACATTTCCCCGGTCACCCCGAAATCCGACAAAATGCGTTCAACTGGAGGAAGTATCTGTTTATTGATATAATAATCAACATCCAGAGGCAGCATTTTCTCTCTTGCATAATCAGGGTCTTCCGCCCTGTCCACGAACATGCCTTTCCCTGCCAATATCACAAATGGTATCCTGTCTCCCACGTTTGCGATTATTCCACGGCTTTTTAATTTATCCACAACGGTGATATGCGGCTGTTTGTTCTTGTAACTCTCGACTTTTTTTGTATACTGCCTTGTTAAGACCATGCCATCAAATAGTTCGCGGTCTTTACCTGCATCTATCGACCTTATGCGGTTTATGGTCTCCTTCACAAGAAGAACCGCATCGTCCACCTTCGCCTCTTTCAGCACAAGCTCAAGCACCCTTTCCACAGTCTTCGTGGTCAGCTCACACCAGTCGCGGCGAACAGTCTCCATCCCTTTTACCTTAATTTTCTCCTTCATGCCCTCTGCCGTCTTTTCCATTATGAGAAGCGCATATCGCTTTTTTGCGAGGAATATGGCGCGCCTTGCAAATGAGTCAAAAACAAGTTCCATCGGTTTAACAAGTGAGTCCGTAACGGTACCGGCAATACTGTTTCCCACAAGCTGCGCCTCATCAAAAGTAAGCTCTTTATCAAGGAGATGCACGAAAACGCTGTCCGTATCACCGTATACAACAGATAAACCAATGTGCTTCCCGTCTTTAACTTCATCCTTTTTAAAAGCCCTTCCATCTTTGAGAATTATCTCCTTTATATCATCTTCAATCAACTTTTTGGTGCGCAGGATATTCTCGCGCCCGAAGCTTGTGACCGCGCCTGCAAGTGTCAAACTGTAAAGCCGCGCCCTTGCATAACCCGAATATCCGTAGAAGCTGTTAAGAAGTATTTTGAGCGCAAGCTGCGTGGCGTCAAGCACGCGTTTTTCCTCCTCGTTTGCGGTCTTCATTTTTGCGCGCGTTTCCTGCCTCCGGTTAAGTAAATCCTCAAGTATGGAAGGCACGATGCCTTTAACTACGTTCTGCGATACAAAAACCCCGCCTGTGGGCGCAACCACCACATCATCAGGTCTCTCGCCTACCACTTCTGTGGTATAGCACAGGTTGTGCGCCATCATTATGGTCGGGTAAAGCGACTTGTAATCAAGTATCACGATATTCTCAAGCAGTCCCTTCTTCGGCGGAAGCACCTCAGCGCCTGCCAGTTCCTCCCCTTCATCATAGCGCTCATCAGACATCTCGCCTGTGGGGCGCGCCGGCAGCACCCTGTCGTGTTTCATGTACTCCCGGAGAATGCGGTTCTCTACCATCTGGGTCTGACCTCCGTCAAGGATATCCTGGAGCAGTGTCCCGCTTACCCTGGCAAGAGCTACGTATTTGTCAATAAGCCGCAGTTTCAGGAGGAACGAAAGCGCAAGTTCCGAGTCGCGCCTTGCATATTCGATGAATTTGGAAAGCTTCTCCCCGTTATCATTCCAGTAGGATTCCATTTCAAGGAAAGGTATGTCGAGTTTCTCAGCTCCGAGAAGTTCCTTTGCCGCATTTCTTAAAGTGTATTGCTTGAGTGAAAATTCACGCCGAAGAAGCGGCAGCACGTCCACTGCGATGCGCCCCATCACGCTTACCCGCGTGACGTTCCCGATTTTCCTGTAATAAAGAGTCCTTCCGTCCCTGCCCGCAATCGGCTCTATCCTTGCTCCTTTTTTATTGAGGGTTTTTATCCTGTCCACAATATAGGGTATATCAAAACTATTGGAGTTATATCCGACAAGGATATCGGGGTCGTACTCTTTGATAATCCCGAAAAACCTGCGAAGCATAGCTTCTTCGCTGCCGCAGCTCTCGGTCTCACCCCTGATTCTTGCATCCTTTCCAACGAGCACAAGTGTTTTCTTCCCATCAAAATCTGGGGCAAAAGCAAGGCTCATAAGGACGATAGGCGAATTTTCAGGAGTCGGCATTGCGCCATTAACTGGCAGGCACTCGATATCGAATGCAAGATGCCGGAGGGGCGCGTTTTTCAGGAGGTCGACGGGCTCCACTTTTCCTGATGTTATTTTTATGCTGCTCAATACGTCCGAATTTACCGGTTCTGCTGCGGGTTCTGCTTTTGCCCATCCCATCCCGCCAAGTCCATTATCCACCATGTACCTGTTCCTGAAGAGGATGTCTGTTTCATAAACATCACCAACCATCTTTCTTACATCGTCACGGATGATGGGAACGCCTTTGGGGTCATAAAGAATTATTTTGAGCATGCTGACAGGATTCTTGAAATAGCCGACTGGTTCAAATCGGAGAACGGGTTCGATATTTTTTATATGCTCTTTGAATTTTTCTTTTAAAATCCCAGCCATTTCAGGCGCTGCTTTTGCGTAAAAATAGGGTTCAAAACCTGGCACAACGCAGCAGATACTGTTTCCGGATTCATTCCTGCCGTATAGTCGCACAACAGGCTTGCCCTCGCTGTATGTGTAATCGGCATCAAGAATCTGGAAGTTCATTAGGATTAGATTCGATTTAATGGGTTTATATGTTTCTTAAAGTGCACACATAGTGCACAATATTAATTTTATTTACGATTTTTGTGCATCAAGTCATGATTTTATATTTCATATAAGGCAAAATCTTAAATATTTGCCTCACATATAATAAATCATGCGAAAAGAAGAAATCCTTGAAATCCTCTCGGACTGGAATTTGTGGGCAAAAGAGATAGATACGGGCTTCAAAAGGGAAGATTACATAAAAAAAATCATCCCGCTGATAACAGAAACAAACCAGATAGTATGCATAGCAGGTATAAGGAGAAGCGGGAAATCCACGATAATAAGGCAGCTTGCAAAGGAACTGGGCGGCGACATAAACACACTTATAGTGAATTTTGAAGATGAAAGATTCATCCAGAGAGATCTAAAGCTTCTCAGGGATATTTACGATACCTATCTTGAAAAAGTAAAACCAGATAAGAAACCATTCATTTTCCTGGATGAAATCCAGAATATCCCTGAATGGGAAAGATTTGCAAGGGGAGTCCATGAGCGAAAGGAAGCTCAGCTTGTTATTTCAGGCTCATCATCAAAGCTTCTGAGCGCTGAGCTTGCAACGTTACTGACGGGCAGGAACATAACCTTCTTTGCTTATCCCCTATCATTTAAAGAATTTTTAAAATTCAAGGGGATTCCTGCCGTCACTGAAATCGAAGTCCTGGCAAAAAGGGTCGAAATAAAAAGGGCGCTTGATGAATATATGGAGTTTGGAGGTTTCCCGGAGGTTGCTTTATCGATGGATAAGAAAAGGATACTGCTGGGTTATTTCGATACCATAATCACAAAAGATACTATAGAGAGGTTCAATATCAGGGAAAGGGAAAAAATAAAAACATTATCTAAATTTTATCTTACAAATATCGCATCACCAGTGAGTTTTCAAAAGGTATCCGCGTTTTTGAACATCCCACATGCAACTGTGGATAGATTTTCCGATTACATACAAACGGCATGTCTTGTTTTTTTCATAAAGAAATTTTCTTTCTCTATGAAAGACCAGGAGAAAGCCCAGAGAAAAGTATATTCAATAGACACTGGTTTATCAAATGTTATCGGATTTCGGTTTTCAAAAAATTCAGGAAAGCTCATGGAAAATATTGTTGCAAATGAGTTAAGGATCAGACAGACCTTTGACCCTATGATAGAGATATACTATTACAAAAATACAGCCGGCAGGGAAGTTGATTTTGTGATTAAAGAGGGGTTAAAAGTAAAAGAGCTGATACAGGTTTGCGATGATATATCTGATATGGAAACAAAGGAAAGAGAGATCAAAGGACTGGTCATGGCTTTGGAAGAGTTAAATCTGAAAAGAGGTCTTGTGATAACAGAGGATTTTGAAGGTGAGGAAAATATCAAAAACAAAGAAATAATATATAAACCTTTATGGAAATGGCTCTTACTTTAGGAAAATCCACCAGGCAGGATAATATGAAATGATCCGAGTCGCCATCACAGGAATACTGGCTATCTGAAATAAAGACCCAGTGAGATTCTTTGCCGCTTCCCTGTCATCGCATCAGGCATTAAGGACACGTTTCAGGTAATAGCCGGTATAAGACCCCTCAATCTTTGCCACCTTTTCTGGCGTCCCCTCTGCAATAATCCGCCCGCCGTTATCCCCTCCTTCAGGTCCCAGGTCTATTATATGGTCAGCCACTTTTATCACATCCAGGTTGTGCTCTATCACCACAACGCTGTTCCCGGCATCCACGAGCAGGGAGAGCATATCAAGCAGTTTCTGTATGTCAGCGAAATGAAGTCCGGTTGTGGGCTCATCAAGGATGTAAAGCGTCCTGCCCGTGCTTCTTTTACTCAGTTCCGTGGAAAGCTTGATTCGCTGCGCCTCTCCTCCTGAAAGTGTGGTGGCGGGCTGCCCGAGCCTTATGTATCCTAACCCCACATCAAAAAGCGCCTGAAGCTGGCGTTTAATCCTTGGAATATTCTCAAAGAAAACAAGCGCTTCTTCCACTGTCATGTCCAGCACCTCTGCGATATTTTTGCCTTTATAGAGTATTTCAAGGGTCTCGCTGTTAAACCGCTTCCCGTGGCATACCTCGCACGGCACATAGACATCAGGCAGGAAATGCATTTCGATTGTGATAATCCCATCCCCCTTGCAGGCTTCGCATCTTCCTCCCTTGACATTGAAACTGAACCTGCCAGGCATGTAGCCGCGCGCCTTCGCTGATGGGAGTTTTGCAAACATATCCCTTATCGGAGTAAAAAGTCCGGTGTATGTGGCAGGATTTGAACGCGGCGTCCTGCCGATTGGCGACTGGTCTATTATTATAACTTTATCTATGTTTTCTGACCCGATTATACCCCTGTGCTTCCCGGGTTTTTCTTTTGCATGGTAAAATCTCTGCGCCAGAGCCTTATAAAGAATATCGTTAACCAGCGTGCTTTTGCCTGAGCCTGATACGCCTGTTACGCATGTCATCACTCCAAGCGGTATGCTGGCATCTATCTGCTTGAGGTTGTTTTCGTTTGCGCCAACGACTGTGAGCTTATCTTTGGATATCCTTCGTTTTTTAGGGATTGGAATCACTTTTTTATGACTGAGATACTTCCCTGTAAGCGATTTATCACATTTGATG
>JBAQYK010000492.1:0-2621 GCA_049299995.1 Candidatus Methanoperedens sp. | reverse complement strand
AATAGGAGGAGTTCATGCATCAATATGTCCTGATGAAGCTCTTTCGAAAAATGAAATCGACCACGTCATAGTGGGTGAAGGCGAGCTCTCATTCGTAGAGTTGAACCAAAACTTATTTATCCGCAGGATAAAACAACCAAGATTAATCAATGGACAGAAACCGGAATTGAATGAATTACCTTTTATTAACCGTTCATTTTTGCCATACTTTGAACTTAACAACCCAATATGGTTTGGCAAAAAGCCGTGGATAACAATTATAGCAGGAAGAGGATGCCCTTATACATGCAAATTCTGCCAGCCATCTGAAAGTATTTTATTCGGTCCGCGCGTTCGGATCAGAAGTCCTGAGAATGTTATTGCTGAGCTTGTTGAGCTTCAGGAAAAATACTCATTCAATTATGTGCATTTCCATGATGACTGTCCTGCATTCAATAAAAGGTGGATTGAAGATTTTTGCGGAAAATATGTTGATGCCGGATTTACCCAGAATTTTGCGGTGGCAGCGCGTGCCGATATATTATGTAAAAATGAAGATATGGTTTCTACCTTAGCTCGTGCAGGCTGCGATACGGTCTCTATCGGATTTGAAAGCGGTAGCCAGAAGGTATTGGATTTTTTAGGTAAAGGTACTACGGTTGAACAAAACATTAAATCTGCTGAATTATGCCATAAGTACGGGATTAAAGTTGTGGCTAACTATATGTTTGGCGTACCAGTAGAAACCCTGGACGATGCCAGAGCTACCCTGGAGATGCTGGATAAAATAAAACCTGAGTACCGGAGTCCAGCATATTTTACACCATATCCAGGCACATATCTGTACGATTACTGTGCAGAGAGGGGCATCTCACTATTGCAAGAGCATAAAGATTTCAATAGATATCCGGATTCACATAAAATTAAAGGAATTGATTATAAATCAATTGAAAAACTTAGGATGGACTATGGTGATTTAGGAAAATACCGTTATATTCTACATTCTATAGTAAAAGAGTGTCAACATATTAAACGCCATATATTAAACCAGGGATAAAGTGCTTCAAATTTTAATCGGGAGGTATTCTTTAACCAGTTCGGCATCATAAGTATCAAGGCAGTTCATTTTTAGGAGTGTAATTAAGTACAGAACACAGAAGAGAACAGTCTCAAATATAAGAGATATGGGGCTGATATTAAAAAAATAAGCTGCAGGATATAAAAGCAGCAAAGCAACGGCACTCGCCCCAGTGGGTGGGAAAAGAACCCTTTGGAAAAATACAGCGTTTCCAATTCCCAGGTGTTTGTGCAGAATCAGAACAAAGTAAATTGCAGCCATAATCATTGCAATAGACGTCCCTATGGCAGCACCAAGATAGCCAATTTTTACTATCAAAATGACACTCAGAACCAAATTCAATACCGTGGCTATTATGGAACTCTTCATGACATAATCAGGTTTTCCCAAACCAATGGCAACTTGGCTTCCGGAAGAAGTCATAATATTTGCAAAATAGCCCAGCAAGAGTACCTGGAGTGTAATCACAGAGAGTTCATATCCTTCACCGAGCCACACCCTGATAATATCTGGAGCCAGGAAAAAAGCAAAAAAAAGGAGAGGGATGCTTACCAGCGACAGGTATTTGGATGAGCGCATATAGAGTTCCCTTAAAGAGTTCTCATCCCCCGTAGCCTTAATCTCCGAAGCGGCTGGAAGGATTGCACTTACAATAGCGAAGGGAACCATGCGCATGGTAATTGCTGCAGTAGCTGCAACCTCATAGAAAGCTACAAAGCTCAACTGGAGAAAATAGGAAATAAAAATTTTATCGGTCTGGAAGTGCATCACATCACCAATGCGGCTGAAGTGTATCTTTGTGCCGAAAGTCAGGAGTTCTTTTAGTGTTTTTGTATCAAGAAACCTGCGACCGATAGCAAGCTGAGGGAAGACTCTTTTTGATGCTATGACATAGGCAAGCGAAGTTATAACCGCAATAATTCCGGAGTTTAGTATAAGACCTGTAAGCCCGAACCCTCCAATAAGGAAAAATATTATCCCAATGCCTTCAAGCGTGGTTACAATTATCCTGATTTTGTTTATAACGTCCATTTTTTGAATGCCGATGATAACCGAGCCAAAGACGCTCATAGTATTTGAAAATGCAAAGATTAAGACCGCTCCAAAAAGGACAAAATTTGCTTCATTTACAAGAGATGGGGGTACATGGAGGATGTTTCCAACTGCCCATTTTACAAGAAAAAAAGCAGCCACGCAGGAAAGTCCTCCTGCTACGGCATAAAACAATAGGGCAGAATTTAATACTTTATTTATGGATTTGACATCGCTTTTAGTATAATGCGAGGAGGTGTATTTTATCACCGCAGTCCCGATGCTCATGTCAAAAAGAGCAAAGTATCCTGTGAACAGGAGTACAAGCGCCCAGATTCCGAACCTGTCAACCCCTATATAATTCAGGATGAATGGAGTTAAGAGGATCTTCATTAAAAGCCCCCACGACCCTCCAGCTATATTAAAAAAAGTGTTTCTTATTATTTTCTTTGCAAGAATGCCCATAAAATACCGGTGTTCCTTTGAATAGTTGCGGGAAAAAATCCAGATTCCTTAGTTTAAAAGAATACAT
>JBAQYK010000491.1:0-4578 GCA_049299995.1 Candidatus Methanoperedens sp. | reverse complement strand
CCAACCTTATTTTCGATGTGCCATACTTAATTGAATTTATCTCCGGCATAATGACTCTTGAGTGCGGGGACATCATAGCCACAGGTACGCCGCCGGGAGTAGGCGAACTGTTTGTCGGGGATGAGGTCGAAATAGAGATAGAGAATATCGGGACTTTAAAAAATTTCGTGGTTCGCGGGGATTGACCGCATTTAACGGATTATGATGGATAATATCCCCTCGTTTTATTAAGAATGAAACTAATAAAGAAGCTGATAACTCTATTAAACAGGTGAATACGATGTCCGATGTATATGATACTGTATGGGAAAGCCGAAAACGCAAGCCTCCCGCGACGGAAGAAAAAAAGCTCCAGGAAGTAAGACCTCCTTTTTCCGACCACGACAGGTTAAAAGACACGATTGAAAGGCGAAAAAAGAATGTGTATGGGATGAAGTAGTTCCCCAAATTTACAATCAGGTCTGAGCCAGATTCGCGCCTTTTCAAATCAAATCAGGAGGCATCAAAATAGTGGAAGTTTCAATTGTTCTCCCTGCATACAATGAAGCAGAGAGGATAGAAAGCACAGTCGAAAGGACTGCCTCCGCACTTGGTGATATCACGTCTTCGTTTGAAATCATAATAGCAGAGGACGGAAGTAAAGACGGGACAGACAGGATTTGTGAAGCCCTCGCAAAAAAATATGATTATGTTGTGCACCTGCATTCAGATGAAAGGCAGGGCAGGGGGCGCGCGCTGAACAGGGCTTTTAAAGCGTCAAAAGGCGAAATACTTGGCTATATTGACGTAGACCTTGCCACTGACATGAAGTATTTACGCGAATTAATCCAATCAATCCGCAGCGGCTATGATTTTGCCACAGGTTCAAGGATGCTTCCTGAGAGTCATGTCAAGAGACCTTTCAAGAGAGGATTTGCAAGCAAAGGTTTCAATTTCCTGGCTCGCTTTGTTCTCGGTTCGAAACTCTATGACCACCAGTGCGGTTTCAAATCCTTCAAACGCAAGTCGCTTTTTGAGCTTTTAGATAAAGTTAAAGATACACACTGGTTCTGGGATACGGAATTATACATCCGCGCCCAGCATGCGGGTTTTAAGGTAAAGGAGTTCCCGGTGGATTGGAGGCACGGGGGTACCACAAAAGTGGAGCTAATAAGGGATATTTTCGGGATGGGGTCGCAGATATTCAGGTTATGGTATGAATTCCTGTGGGTTTGACAATGGATGCTGCATTGTGGTCTCAAATAATGTATGCAGCGATATGGTACCTGCTTATAGTATTCCTCGGAATGGTTTTACTCCCCATCACCTCTCACGTATGCAGCAATCTCCCCGACCGCGGTTACTCGGTTTCAAAGACGCTTAGCCTCCTGCTTTTTGCTTACATTTCCTGGATTATATCGTATGCAGCCGGCTACGGCAGATACGGGATAATTCTTTCTCTGTTGCTGGTTTGTATAGTTTGCATTTTTTCATATATAAGGTTAAAACCGGACATCGACAGGACGCTGTTGTTAAGGAATGAATTGATATTCGGGTCTGTTTTCCTGTTTTTTTTAATAATAAGGGCATACAATCCTGATATTCACGGCGGTGAGAAAGTAAATGACTTCATGCTTCTCAATTCAATCATAAGAAGCGAAAGCCTCCCCCCGCATGACTCGTGGTTTTCCGGTTTTCAGGTAACCACGTATTATTACTTCGGTACATACGTCATCGCCACCCTGTCAAAAATTACCGCAATTCCCGCAAGTATAGCCTATAATTTAGGCATGTCACTCATTCCAGCCCTAGCGGCAAACGCTGCTTTTGGAATAGGGTACAATCTTACGCGCAGCATAAAAGCAGGAATTTTCACGATGTTCATGCTTGTATTTGCAGGTAATCTTTATCCTGCCGCTGTCATTTCAGCTCATATCCTGGGCATGACATCCAGCCCATGGGGAAAGGTGCCCGGCATCATAGATTACTGGAGTGCGTCGAGAATTATACCTGATACAATCACTGAATTCCCTTATTTCAGTTTCATATTCGGAGACCTTCACGCCCATGTGATTGCAATTCCGTTCGCGCTTCTTGTGATTACGCTCATTCTCAATTTTTATTATGCAAAAAGAATTTCAACTCCTGCCTTTATTTTCCTGAGCCTGGGTGCAGGTTCCCTTTTTGTCATCAACTCATGGGATTATCCAACATACGCAGCGCTATTTGTCATGGTTTTAATAATAAAATCCATAGCGTCTAAACCGCAGTCCGGCAGCGGGAAAATTATTCATTTATTGAAAAAGGCAGGCGTTGGCGCCGCAATCATAATCCTTGGGTTTTTATTGTTCATCCTTTTTTTCATCGATTTTAGACCCGCAGGCATACATGGGATTAAAACTGTACTGGTTCGGACAGAATTGCTCAATTTCCTGGTGATATACAACCTGTTTTTATTTTTGATAGTCTCTTTCACGTTAATCAATATTCCGGATTTCAGATATAAAAAATGGATACTGGCAGTGCTTGCAATATCAAGCGTTGCATTGTATTTCTTCCCGGGCTTTCAAACCCTTTCGGTTTTTGTGCCTCTTGCTTTTTTAATTAGTATAAGTGTGTATTTTTTTATCAGGGACAATGATATGGAGAGGCTGTTTATATCCGCATTGATAGTACTGGGTTTTAGCATCCTGCTTTTTTGTGAACTGTTCTATTTCGATGACGCTTTCAGCGGGGCATCCGAGCGAATGAACACCGTATTTAAGTATTATATCCAGGTATGGGTTCTATGGGGAACAGCTTCAGCTTATGCTTTTTATGATATGTGTAAAAAAACATACCGTATGAAAAATGTTCTACTGGTAATACTTTCCATCCTTCTTGTGCTTAACTCTGCTTATCTTTTTACAGGCACGTACTCAAAGGCGGAAAGGTTCAGCCGCGCTCCGGATATTGATGGCATGGCTTTTATGAAAAAGACCAATTTCGGCAGTTATGACGCTATATTCTGGGTGAATATGAATATCCATGATAAGCCAGTGATACTGGAAGCCCCGGGTGAAAGTTTCAAGGATATGTCCCTTATATCGGCTTTTACTGGAGTACCCACTGTCATAGGCTGGGATGGGCACGAATACACATGGCGCAACAACTGGGAGCAGATTTCGCAGCGGGTAGCAGACGTTAACACAATATACGATACTTCAGATTATCATGAGGCAGAGGTGTTGTTGAAAAAATACAACGTATCCTATGTGTATATTGGCGACGTTGAATTATCAAAATATAAAGAGACGGGTATTCGCAAGTTTGAAAACACTTCCAATTTCGAACGAGTGTACAGGGGCGCTGCGGAGATATACAGGGTGAACTTTATAAAATAAACTATCCGGTTGATAAATATGCTCACCTCTTTTTAAAAATTCGTCTCCAGATTTCCGCCCCTTCATCCTTCTGTGATTTTAGAATTAGCATCTTATTGTAAGCTGCCATGATAAATGCTATAAGAAAGATAATCTGTGTCAGCTCAACAATATAATATCTATTCAACACATCTCCTGCGATTCTGAACCAAATTACAAACTTGAGTAGTATATTTAGAGCAAACGCTGCCCCGGCAACTGAAATATAAATCCATGTTCGCTCCAGCACTGTCTCGTTGAGAACTAATTCCTCCTTTGATAATTCCCTCTCCACCTTGCCTTTCGTGAAGAGAATCTGCCCAATGAGGAAAATTAAGACAAATGCAGCGCATGCATTAAATATTTCTATGAAAGCCTCAATAAACTCTTTTGATAAAATCTCTAATTCCTCCTTTATGAAATTTTATGAGCAGGTCATTTGAAGTTACACATCCCAAACAATAAATAACAAACCTATAATTGATATTAAGAATATATTTAGATTATGTTTCGCCATAGTACTACAAAAGTTTAACATACATAGTATAATATAAAACTGTCGATGATATGTGGGTGTAAAATCCTTTAGTGTTGTTAAATAAAAAGGCAAAATAGCCACTGAGACACGGAAGTCACAGAGTTATTATTTCTCTGTGCTCTCTGCGCCTGGTATGAAAAACTCAATTTTCATGTTCATTTATGAACCGCGTTCATAGCCGACTCCGTGGTTAATATTTTTCGTCAAAAACCAAACTATTTTACAGTCCCAATAAACCGTTAAAGCTTTTTACTATTAAGTAGTGCAACAGGGGGAATGAAAGACAGGTACAACCCGCATGAAATTGAGGAAAAATGGCAGAGCAAGTGGGCTCAGGCGAAAATATACGAAGCTGAGCCTGATAAGCGGGAAAAATTTTTCATCACCATCCCATACCCCTATCTGAATGGCAACCTTCATGCAGGACATACAAGGACATTCACCATCGGCGACGTAATCGCGCGATACAAACGAATGCTGGGTTATAATGTCTTATTCCCGATGGGTTTTCATGCCACAGGCACGCCAATAGTGGGGCTGGCTGAGCAGATCCAGAAAAAAGACCCGGAGACAATAAGAGTATATAATAAACTGCATGAAATACCGCTTGAAGTCCTGGATAACATCCAGAGCCCGGAACAAATCGTGGAGTATTTCAGC
>JBAQYK010000490.1:0-1919 GCA_049299995.1 Candidatus Methanoperedens sp. | reverse complement strand
GTTAAAGAAAGCGGCGTAAAAGACGGAATATGCATCATATCTACACCACACACCACAGGCGGCATAATAGTCAATGAGAACGAGCGCAGGCTTGGAACCGATATACTGGGGATGTTAGAGATGCTTGTCCCTGAAAATAAAAACTATGCCCACAATTCAATAGATAATAATGCCCACGCGCACCTGCGCGCCGTCCTGCTTGGAATGAGCGAGATTATTCCTATCGAAGACGGGCATCTCGTCCTGGGTACATGGCAGAGCATCTTCTTTGTAGAGCTTGACGGACCGAGAAACAGAAGCGTAAATGTAAAAATAATTGAGAGCTAGAAAGTAGCCAGCTCTCCCCGTGTGGTCATTTCTGTAATCTTCGTAATATCAGCAAGCCACCGGTCGATTATGGCTTCAGACTCGGATTTAATGACCTTCATATTTGCGCCGTCCTGCGGTATAACCTGCGCGCTTGCAATAAGTGGCTGGTCAATGGGCTTTCCTATCTGGGAAAGGATGCGGATATACACGTCCTCGATTCCAGAAACGTTCTCTGCAATATCATTTGCTATCTGGTTGGAGAGAAGGTTGTACAGCTTGCCCACATGGTTTATAGGATTCTTGCCGCTTGTGGCTTCCATGCTCATTGGTCTATTCGGGGTAATCAAGCCATTGCACCTGTTCCCGCGCCCTACCGAGCCGTCATCGCCCATTTCGGCAGAAGTGCCTGTTACCGTTAAATAAACAGACCCGCTTTTTTCATCATCGCCTGTATTAACGAAAACCTCAACCTCCCGGTCAGTGTATTCGGATGAAAGGTCATAGATTTTGTTGCGCAGTTCTTCTTTTATTGAACAATAATGCGACAGATCGTCAACGTGTTTTCCTATCATTGCACAGGCAACTGTGAGGGTAATTTTATCGTTCTTCCTCATGCCCATGACCTTGATATCGGTTCCAATAGCGGGAAGGTCTTTCTTGAAATTCAATACCATCTGGCGTTCGGTGTTATAGACTATCTGTTCAACCTCGGAGAAAGGCGCATGTCCCACTCCAAAAGAAGTATCATTTGCCATTGGCGCTTTTCCGCGTTTGAAAACGCTCTGGAGGTCGGTTGAACCCACGCCAAGCTTGCAGTCGATGATTATGTCGTGTTCCGAATCAATATCTGGAAGGGTGGTTTTCAAATAATTCTTTGCGGCTTTTACTGCCGTAGTATCTGTGGCGATTTTTATGTCCTTGAATTCTTTTGTCGCTCTTCCCACAAGAAGCACATAAATCGGTGAAATCAGTTCTCCACCTTTATATTGCGGGCAGGAACGCCCGGCAACAACTTCTACTTGGTCTGTGTTATGATGAAGCACTGTTCCGCATTTTTTGATATATTCGTTGCACAGCGCCCGGCTCACTGCTTCTGCAAAGCCGTCTGCCATGCTGTCGGGATGCCCGACCCCTTTTCTCTCTACTATCTCTATCTCCTGTTTTTCGATTGGAGTTTGTGTGATTTTCTCAACGCGAATGTTTCTTGCCATTGAATTACCTCTAACGGTTTTCTTCAGATGATGCTATTTTGTATATAATACCTTTCGGTTTGGGCAATCTATTTATCATGCTTTAATATTATGCTGGATAAAAACAATGACCCCAATTTCAGACCCCACCCAATCCCTCCTCAAAAAACACGGCTACCATCTCGCAGGTTCCCACAGCGCTGTAAAAACATGCCTGTGGCTCAACAAAAGCCTGCGAAACGAAGGAGCTTGCTACAAATCAAAGTTTTACGGCATAACCTCGCATCGCTGCATACAGATGACGCCCACGCTCGTATGCAACCACCGCTGTCTCCACTGCTGGCGCGCCATCGAAGTGCCTGTGGAAGTTCCGAAACAATGGGATTCCCCGCAGAAAATAGTGGAAAGCTGTCTCGTTGA
>JBAQYK010000489.1:0-9069 GCA_049299995.1 Candidatus Methanoperedens sp. | reverse complement strand
CCTGAAATAGCTCCAATTACAACCGCTGCCCATGGAGCCACATAAGCTGCTCCTGCGGTTATACCGACAAGACCGGCAAGAGCCCCATTGCAAGTAAGGGCTATGTCCACCTTGCCTGTCTTAAAGTAGGTCGCATAGCATACAAAAGTTGCTCCAGCAGCGCCAGCAAGGAATGTAGTGACTGCAATCACAGAGATTCTCAAGTCGGTTGCAGCAAGCGTGCTTGCGGGATTAAACCCGAACCATCCAAAGAACAGGAAGAATGTACCCATAACAATCATACCAACATCATGTCCTGGGATAGCGTTGGGCGTACCGTCCTTATTGAATTTCCCGATCCTTGGACCAAGCAGTATTACCCCAGCCAGCGCAACGAAGCCCCCTATGGCATGAACAGCGCCCGAACCTGCGAAGTCTCTTGCCCCAACACCGAAAGGCAGTGTGGAGAGCCATCCTCCGCCCCATATCCAGTGCCCGTATATAGAGTAGATGATAGCAGTGACAAAAAAACTATATACAAGATATGCCTGAATTTTCAATCTCTCTGCGACTGCGCCTGCTACAATGGTAGCCGCAGTGGCCGCAAATACCACCTGGAACATCCAGAACATGATGGTTTGAACGTCATAGGCATTTCCTGTCAGGAAAAAACCGCTCCATCCGATCCATGCATTGCCGTCCTCAAGTCCGGGGAAGAGCTTTGAGCCACCGAACATAAGCCCAAAACCTATTGCCCAATAAGCCAGAGCTCCTATCGAAAAGTCCATATAACTTTTTGTGAAATAATTTACAGTATTCTTTACCCTGAGCGCTCCTGCGCCCAGATAAGCAAATCCTGCCTGCATAAAAAACACCAGGAAGGCGCCTATTAATGTCCATGTAAAGTTTATTGCTAATTTCAGTCCTGCAATATCATCCTTGTACGTATCTGCACCGCTTGGGTCACCTGCTAAAGCGGGCAATGCAAGCATCAGAATGATGCCGACTATTATTGACCATTGTATAGATTTTTTTATGTTCATTTTTCCTCCTAAAATGCCGCATAAGGCATACGGATACCTACTGAATATCTAATAGTATTTAAAACTTGCTAATAATAAAGGAAATATATATATACTACTACTAAGCAATAAGAAAAAACATGGACAAAAACAGCCTGATTAAAAACTTTGGAATCGTTTCTTATGCCATTGGCGGTATTTTTTTCCTGTTAATAGGCATTCAGGGATTTATGCAAATTGCGAACATTGAAGGAACGCCTCCAGCCGGTATTTTTATTTTCACAATTCTTGTAACTTCTTTTGGCGTCTGGTCAATTCGTTCCTTTTTGAAGAATTACAAGAATCTAACTTAAGAGACTGGATGATTGCATCAATATCGACATGCGTCTCTACCAGTGATACGATGTCCCCAAGTTTCCCTCTTTCCGCATTTATCGACCTGTCATTCGGGATTATTCCAAGAAGCGGTATGCCCGTAAGTTCTGTTATAGTCTTCGGGCTTGTTTCTTCAGCTATACCTCCCCTGTAGTTATTGATAATCAATCCGATTATTGATAATCCCGACCTCCTTGCATGCTCAATGGTCAGGAACGTGTGGTTTATCGTCCCCAGAGACGGTCTTGCTACGATTATTACAGGAATATCAAGCAACGATATAAGGTCGGAAATAAGGAATTTCTTATATACAGGCACGGCGATTCCTCCGGCGCCTTCGACTATCACGAGGTCATGCCTTTTTTCAAGTTCCGCAAAACTTCTTTTTATTAATTCCATGTCTACGGTTTTTCCTTCCATTTCAGCAGCAGTGCCGGGAGCAAGCGACTGGCGGAGAAGTACGGGACAAGTCAATTCCATGGCATCATTGCTTTCGACTGCCTTCATCATCAGTTCAGCGTCCCGGGAATAAAGCCTCCCGTTTTTAACAGCGGCGCCTGACTGTACGGGTTTCATCACCCCAATATCATACCCCCTGTTTTTTAAAGCCCCTGCCAGTCCCGAAGCCACCACCGTTTTACCGATATTCGTATCTGTCCCTGTGATGAATATTCCCGGCATGGTCACACCTGAAGGCTGAATTTCTCCTTAAGTGCACCAATAGCGCCCAGAGCTTTTTTTAAATCCTGTTCACTGTGCGTAGCCATAAGAGATGTTCTAATTCTCCCTTTACCCTCAGGAACTGCCGGCGGACGGATTCCAAGAGCATAGACACCAAGTTTTTCAAGTTCAGCGGCAGCTTCACTCGTGGTCTTTGCATCCCCTGTTAAAAGAGGTATGATCTGGGTCTTGCTTTTTATAGAAAATCCAAGGTCTATAAGGCCTTTTTTATAGGTCTTGACGTTCTGCCACAGTTTTTTTGCAGGCTTTTCGTCTTTGATGCATTCTATTGCGGCAATTGCGGCTGCTGCAGCGGAAGGCGCAAGCGCAGTTGAGAACATGAAAGAGCGGGCACGGTTTCTCAGGTAGTCTATTAACTCGTTACTTCCGGCTATGTACCCGCCCATGCTTGCAAGCGCTTTGCTCAGGGTACCTATATTAATATCAACTTCTACATTAAAATAATCTGCTGTGCCCCTGCAGTGCTTTCCAAGAACGCCGGTGGCATGGGCATCGTCCACCATGACCATGGCATCGAAGTCCTTTGCGAGTTCGACTATTTCCCGGAGCGGGACTATGTCCCCGTCCATGCTGAAGATACCATCGGTGACTATGAGCTTTTTGCCATGTTTTGAAGTTCGCAATATTTTCTCGATACTTGAAACATCCATGTGCGGATAGATACTGACCTCTGCGCCGCTCAGCCTGCACCCGTCGATTATGCTTGCATGGTTCAGTTCATCGCTAAGTATCAGGTCGCCTTTTTTCATCAATGCGGATATCACCCCCACATTGGTCATGTATCCCGTGCTGAAGACTAAAGCGCTTTCCGTGTCTTTGAATTGCGCTATTTTCTCCTCAAGATTGGTATGGAGTTCGGTATTCCCCGTGGTGAACCGCGCGCCTCCCGCGCCCGTACCGTATTCTTCCACGGCGTCTATTGCTGCCTTTTTTACCTTTGGATGATCTGTCAATCCCAGATAGTTGTTGGAGGAAAGGAGTATGAGTTCCTTCCCGTTTTTCAGGATACGGGGTTTCTGGGCCCCCTCTATGGTATTAAGTTCGCGAGAAAGCCCCTTGCTCTTTATATTAGCAAGTTCACCTGCGAGCCAGTCCATCTTCATTTTACGAATCTGGGCATTATATCCGCGGAGCCGAATACACCGTATATGCCGCGCCCGTGGAATTCCATGGCGGCTTTCAGCCATCCCAGTGCTGGTCCCACGACATTGGCAGCCATGGTGGTCTCATCGCCCAGGATAAACCTGTGGCTTGAAACAGCGCCGTCGAATGTCCTTCCTGTCAGGGTCATGGAAGTGCTCACTGGTTTTTTAGGATTTCTTGTATCAACTACGCCTCCTACTTTCACTTGACTTCGCTCTACGATACCTGCCTTCTCAAGAAGTATATCGTCGGCATGCTCCATACTCGTCAATTTCAGTATTCCATTCCTCTGGTCAAGCTCCTGTTTTATCTGTGCGCAACTCATTTTTGCTGCGATATCAAGGTTGAATCCTTCAAGATGCGCGATGTCCTCGCGTATGGTTGCACGGTATGAGTCCCAGTTCGATATACCAACGCCGAAGTTAATCTCAACCCTCATGACCTCCATGAAAGAATTCGCCGCAAGTGCAGCCGCGCATGTGAGCAATCCGGGCGTGGCGCCAGCGCCGGTTATGTAAGTTATCCCTGTCTCCCTTAATTGCTCATCTATGCCGAACATCATTTCAACAGCCTGGGAACGTTTAAGGACATCCACCATAGCGCCGTTATATCCGTATGCTGCAAATCTCAGTGCTATATTCGGGATGAAATCATTCGAAAGGTTTGGAAGAGCTAAAAAAATACCATCTATATTTCCTGAATTTTTGATTATTTCACCTATCGTATCGTCAGAACTATTCCCAATTTCTTCGAGCTTTTTATCCTCCAGAACTTCTGGATTAATTCCTTTCGTATCTGTGAGAAAACCGGTCTTGTCTGCGATAGCCACAAGCCTCATCTCTTTTTTTTGTGCAATTATTCTGGCGGCTGCCATCCCAAGACCGCCTGCCCCCAGGACAGCGATATTTGCTGCCGCGTATTTCTCTTTCTGCCTGAAAACCTGTTCTTGTTTCATATATTCATTCTCCTAAATATTTATCCAGATTATTGGAAATCTCCCTCATTCCTCCGAGCTTATTGACCATGACCTGGCTTTTTTCTATTTCCTGAATGTAAATATCCATGTCAACATTATCGACGAAAAAAACCCTCCCTCCGCGGCAATCTCCTTCATCCTTCATGTGCGGTATTCTCATGTAACCCAGTTTCTTTGAGGAGACATAGCCTGCCGTATAGGACGGGTCGTCAGACCAGCAAAGCTCAGCTATCGTCCCCTCTATCGAGGCTACCTTGGAGGCAAGGACAAGTGCTTCGCTCACATGTGTGTAACATGAAGAGAGACCGTGTTTTGAAAGCATGCTCGCAAGCTCGATGGATGCTTCCTTTGTAATACCTACACGCGATGCCCTTATTCCCCTCTGTTTATCGGGTTCAAGACGGTTGCCCTGCATATCCATGACAATCGCCCCTCTCATACTATCCCCATTAATCGGCCCGTTTTCAAGCAGGGAAATCGCCTTCTCCATGCAAAAAAAAGGCACTCCAATATGCTTGAGAAGTCTTCTTGCCATATTTTTCCCATCCGCTGCATTTTCTACACGTAATAACGTCACAGGCAGAGAAGTCAGGTAGTTGACAGGCAATTTTAATGCGTCGATGGATATGTTGATGGAATCCGGTTTTCCCCTGTCATGTGACAGCGCCCGGGCAATCAACGTAAATACAGCATCCGAAATCTCTTTTTCTTCGACGAGCCGCTCTGCTCCTGATATATGCCTTGTGCCTTTTTCTGCCCTCATCCTCACGCTATACATCCACACCACCGGGAACAAGTCCAAGGTCCTTTATCATCTGGATATCCTCCTTTGGG
The DNA here is from genome assembly GCA_049299995.1 of Candidatus Methanoperedens sp. Classification (GTDB taxonomy): domain Archaea; phylum Halobacteriota; class Methanosarcinia; order Methanosarcinales; family Methanoperedenaceae; genus Methanoperedens. Next base: position 3,999 of record JBAQYK010000489.1, on the reverse strand, counting down.
GCTCTGCCTGGAGTTGTGAGGTAGTTTCCCAGAAGTAAACCGTTTGCACCCGCCATAAGGCTAAGACACTGAACGTCCCTGAGATTTATCTCCCTCCCTCCGGCTATCCGTATGTTTTTTTTTGGGAGAATGAGGCGGAAAACAGCTATTGTTTTGATGACTTCCAGAGGACTGATTGTTTTGCCAGTCTGAATTGATGTCCCTTTCACAGGATTCAAGATATTGATGGGTATGGAATCTACATCCAGATCCCTGAGGGTGAAAGCAAGCTCCGCCCTGTCGTATACTGATTCGCCCATTCCTATTATCCCTCCGCAGCATATTTCAAGACCTGCTGCCCTTGCTATATGTATAACATTTATTTTTTCAGAATAGGAATGTGTGGTGCATATATTCTTAAAAAACCCGGCTGAAGTTTCAAGGTTATGGTGTATCCGTGTCGCTCCTGCTTTTTTAAGCGCCCCGGCAGATTTTTCCGTGAGCGCCCCGAGAGAAACACATATTGATAATGCGGTTTCTGAGCGCAGTTTTCGTAAAGAACCCAGGATTTTTTCAAAGTCCTGACTGCCTACCTCTTTCCCGCTCGTAACGATACAGAACCTGGCAGCCCCTTCTTCCTGCATCATAAGCGCAAGGTTCAGGATTTCATCCTCGTCCATGAACGGATAGGCAGTAATTTCCGCATCGTTATGGACCGACTGGGCACAGAATTTGCAATCCTCGGGGCACATACCGCATTTTGCATTGATGATGGAGCAGAGGTCAACCCTGTTACCGAGCAGTGAACGAACCCTGTTTGCCAGTGAAAAAAGCTCCATGCATTCATGTCCCTTCATGTTCATGAGTTCAAGGGCGTCTGAAAAATTGATTGGTTCACCGTTTTCTACTTTTGTTTTGATTGTTTTGAACATAGCCGCACGATTGTCAACTTTTTATGCATATTAGTTTACAATCGTTTAAATTTGTTGCTCGGATTAATTAATTGTTTTTATTATTTAATCCTTATATTTATTCTTATGAAAATCTTTATATATTATTAAGTCAGCAATAGGCTGTCGTTTACCTTATAGGAGGACTAATGAGACAAATAGCAATATACGGAAAAGGTGGAATCGGCAAGTCCACGACTACGCAAAATCTTACCGCTGCTCTTGCTTCTATGGGCAAGCGTGTTATGCAGATCGGCTGTGACCCCAAGGCAGACTCAACAAGGATGCTCCTCTGGGGAAAAGTGCAGGCGACAGTGCTTGATACCATGCGCGACAACGGACAGGGCGGCGTAACTCTTGATGCTGTACGGCATACAGGTTATGGCGGAATAAAGTGCGTCGAGGCAGGAGGTCCTGAGCCTGGCGTAGGCTGCGCAGGAAGAGGAGTTATTACTGCAATAAAACTGCTGGAGGAACTGGGTGCATACAACGAAGAATTCGATTTCGTCTTCTACGATGTCCTCGGAGACGTAGTATGCGGCGGCTTTGCCATGCCCATACGAGAAGGCTATGCCAAAGAGATTTACATCGTGGCAAGCGGGGAACTCATGGCGCTCTATGCAGCCAATAATATCTGCAAGGGCATAGTGAAATTCGCAGAGAACGGGGATGCCCGCCTGGGAGGCATAATATGCAACTCGCGCAACGTGGACAATGAACTTGAACTGCTCACCGAATTCTCAAAAAAGATCGGTTCGCATTTGATCCAGTTCGTGCCGCGTGACAATATGGTACAGCGCGCCGAGATCAACCGGAAAACTGTGATAGACTTTGATCCCACATGTAAACAGGCTGAGGTTTACAGGTCTCTGGCGAAGAACATCATAGGGAACACGAATTTCGTGATACCAAAACCAATGGCTATGCAGGAGCTTGAGGACATGATGGTACAATTCGGAATTGTGGAGAGGTGAGAACATGAAGATGATTCGAGCAATAATCAGACCAAATAAGGAAGAAAAAGTCGTGGAGCATCTGGAAAAAGAAGGATTTTATTCCCTCACAAAGATGAACGTATTCGGGCGCGGCAAGCAGAAAGGAATCAGGGTAGGAACCGTATGCTACGATGAACTGCCCAAAGTTATGCTGATGCTTGTCGTTGAGGATGCAGAAGTCCAGAAGGCGATAAAGGTCATCCAGAACAGCGCCCGCACAGGAAATATCGGCGACGGCAAGATATTCGTGACCGATGTTTCAGAAGTGTACACTGTGAGGACAGGCGCCTCAGGATTATAGGTGAAATCATGAAGGAAGTTATCGCCATAATCCGAAGACACAATTTGCAGGAGACCAAGGCAGGTCTCCTGGGAATAGGTGTTCCGGCTCTCACAATGGTAAGCGTGGAAGGAAGGGGCAAACAGAAAGGACTGCCTGGCTGGAATTATGAACTTGATCCCGCATTAATGGAACTGGAGGAGAAAAATACCGGCGTAAGCATGCGCTTTATCCCTAAACGGATGATTTCAACAGTGGTCGAGGATGAGGATGTGCCAAAAGTGGTTGAGACCATCATTAGAACGAATCAGACAGGGCACATTGGAGATGGAAAAATATTCGTTTGCCCTGTGGAAGATGCAGTGAGAGTGAGAACAGGAGAAAACGGAGAACAGGCGATCAAGTAAGAATTTAAAACGGAGAAAAAAATGACAACAATTTTACCGGAATGCGATATACCCATACCGCAACGTAAGCCGCATATCGTATGCCATGATCCTGAAAACATGGTCTTGCCCATGTGCAATGTCCAGACAGTTCCAGGAGACATGACCGAGCGCGGCTGCACGTTCGCGGGATGCCGGGGGGTAGTTGGAGGTCCTGTAAAGGATGCTATCCAGCTTGTGCATGGGCCAATTGGCTGTGCCTACTATACATGGGGCACGCGGCGGAACCTTTCTGACACGAAACTGCACAGGAAGTACTGCTTCAGCACAGACCTGACAGAGGAAAGTGTAATATATGGAGGAGCAAAAAAGCTGCTGAATTCCATAATAGAATCGCATGAACTATTTCCTGAAGGAAAGGCAGTGTTCGTCTATTCTACATGCGTTGTGGGGCTAATAGGCGACGACACAGAAGCGATATGCAAACAGGCACAGGAAAATATCGGGATTCCTGTCATACCATTCCACTGCGAGGGCTTCCGTGGCGTGAGCCAGTCCCTCGGCCATCACATAGCCAATAGAACGCTGTTTGAAAAAGTTGTTGGAACAGCAGAACCGCAAGAGACGACACCTTACGATATGTGCATAGTCGGTGAATTCAACATCGATGGCGATGCCTGGATAGTCAAGCCGCTTTTCGAGCGTATGGGCGTGCGGGTACTTTCCGTTTTTACGGGCAACGCCTCCTATAATGATATTCCACCTATGCACAGGGCAAAGCTGAATATCGTGCAGTGCCAGAGATCATCCACCTATATCGCAAAGATGATCCAGGAAAAGTACGGTGTCCCATATATAAACGTGTCCCTGTTCGGCATGAAGCAAACTGCGGAGGCGCTTCGCGATGTTGGGAAGTTCTTCCACCTTGAAGAGAATGCAGAAAAAGTGATAGCAGAAGAGCTTGCAAAGTACCAGCCTTTGATCAATCAATATAGAAAGAAACTCGATGGAAAGAAGTGCTTCATATACCAGGGAGCACCGCGAGCCTGGCACTGGATGGGACCGATGCGGGAGCTTGGCATCGAAACGATCCTGACTGCAACCACGTTCGGTCACAAGGACGATTATGAAAAAATAATGGAGAAGGCAAAGCCTGGGCATATCTGTATAGATAATCCCAATGCACTTGAGATCGAGGAATACCTGGTCAAGCTCAAGCCTGATTTCTTTATCGGAGGCTTGAAGGAGAAATACCTGACTTACAAGCTTGGCATTCCCTTTATCAACGGTCATTCCTACGAAGAAGGGCCGTATGCAGGATTTGAGGGCTTTGTGAATTTCGCAAAAGATATTGATGTTGCGGTGAACAGTCCTGTGTGGAAGTTCATCAACCTTCCCCTGGAGGTGAA
>JBAQYK010000488.1:0-1543 GCA_049299995.1 Candidatus Methanoperedens sp. | reverse complement strand
TTCAAAACAGTCGAGAAGATCAACGATGCGCTGGGCCGTCGGGGTAACCTGGCCGCCGACGGCAGGCCGATCCTCGGGCTGGATGCCGAGGAGGTCGCCCGGATCGTGTTTGATATCGACGAGAATTGCATGATCGTGCCCGCGCATATCTGGACGCCGTGGTTCTCGCTTTTCGGTTCCATGTCCGGTTTCGATAGAATCGAGGATTGTTTCGAAAAACAGACCGCCAAGATCTTCGCGGTCGAAACAGGATTATCGAGCGACCCGGCCATGAATTGGCGGTTGTCCGCGCTGGACCGGTTCACGCTTATCAGTAATTCCGACAGCCACAGCCCGGCAAAGATCGGCCGGGAAGCGAATGTGTTCAACTGCGACCTCGATTATAAGACTATCCGGGGCGTGCTCAAGACGAAAGACAAAAAACGATTTTTGTATACGGTGGAATTTTTTCCTGAAGAAGGGAAATACCATTATGACGGTCACCGGCTGTGCAATGTGGTTTTTTCTCCGGAGGAATCGAAAAAGAATAATAACGTATGCCCGAAATGCAAAAAGCCTTTGACGATCGGTGTTATGAACAGGGTGAGCCGTCTTGCCGATCGCACAGAAGGATTCGTGCCGGATAACGCGATCCCCTTTAAGAGCCTGGTGCCGTTGTCCGAGATCATAGCCGAATCGAAAGGGCTCAAGGCCGCATCGATCGCGTCAGAAAAAGAATATTTTAGTGCAGTAGCGAAGTTCGGCACGGAATTCAATATACTGCTCCATGCGCCGCGCGAAGCCCTGGCGAAAGGTTTGTCGCCCAAACTTGCAGAAGGCGTCATGCGTATGCGGGAAGGCAAGGTAAGCGCTGCGGCAGGGTATGATGGAGAGTATGGCAGGATCTCGGTTTTTGGAAAAGACGATGATGCGAAGCCTTCGGTGGAACAACAGTTGAGCCTTTTCTGATATAAATTTTATTTCTCGAATCAAACAATTTGATGTATAATAGGTTACTCAAATTATGCGCCTGTAGCGAAATGGATATCGCATTGGCCTCCGAAGCCATGTGTACAGGTTCGACTCCTGTCAGGCGCACTTTTTTAAGCCGCGAGTGTGTGTAACAGATAATTCTACCAATGATCCAATATATGCGACCCAAAATTGTGAGCGTTATAGGCGGGCGGCAATGTACTGAAGAGGTGGAGCAAATAGCCCATGATTTTGGCAAAAAAGTGTCAAAAGTGGTTAATCATCTTTGCTGTGGCGGTCTTGGTGGAGTAATGAGTGCTGTATGTTGTGGTTTTAAGGAAGGAAACGGCGTAACCATAGGTATATTACCAAGTTATAACAAAGATGATGCAAATAAGTACGTAGATTTGGCAATTCCAACCGGCATGGGATTAGCGCGGAATTTATTAGTGGTAAAAACAGGGGATGTTGTGGTGGCGTTGCCTGGAGCGGCAGGTACTTTGTCTGAGATCGCATATTGCCTTCAGTTCGGAATTCCGGTTATCAGTTTGAATTCATGGGATATCGACGGCGTTATTAAAGTGAAGACCGT
>JBAQYK010000487.1:0-3908 GCA_049299995.1 Candidatus Methanoperedens sp. | reverse complement strand
CCATTGTGTACTACTGCGATATTGCCCGACACATGGGGATGTGCATTGATTGTGGTTGGCGCGCCCTGTGTTGCCCAGCGCGTATGCCCGATGCCGCATAATCCTTTAATATCAGGAAGTTTTGCCTCAAGATCAGAAATTTTTCCCTCGGTTTTATGTATCTCAAGACCGTTATCAGTTAACACTGCAAGCCCGGCAGAATCATATCCCCTGTACTCAAGCCTTTTTAACGCATCCAGTATGATGGGTGTCGCCTGTTTTTTCCCAACATATCCCACTATGCCGCACATTTTTCCTCACAAAACAGTGGAATCCCGCGGAATATCCTTTGAAACTATAACCCCGGAACCAACCGAGCAGCCCGTTGCAATCATTTTTCCTGCCAGTACCAGTACCCGCAGACCAATCGTATTACTGTCCCCGATTACCGTTCCAAGTTCATCTGCATGATGCAGAATGCCTTTCATTTCAATCTTTAAATCTTTCCCTACTTCAGTGCTAAAATGAGATCCGATAATATTATGGGCGCCTATAATCGAATTTGAGACATAAGAACCAGCTCCGACACGCACATCATACATAACAATACTATTCTCAATTTCCGTGAATGAACCTATCCTGCAATTATCCCCTATGGCAGTCGAAGGCAATATCACGGCGCTGGGACCTATGTCGCAATTCTTGCCTATGACAACCGGTCCTACGATGTACGAACCCGACCTTATCAAAGAGTTTTCACCAACTGCCACATCGCCAACCATGACAGCGCCATCCTCTACTGTTCCTGCCTGCGTTCCTTCGTATTTGCCAAGCAAAACAGCATTTGCTTTTAACAAATCCCATGAGTGCACGGCATCAATCCATGTAGCGTGTGTGGTAACATGTGAAACAACGCCACCGTTGTCTATAATCCCCTGGATGGTATCTGTGATGGCACATTCGCCTGTCTCTGAAACAGGCGTCCTGTCAATCGCACCGAAAACAGATGGCGAAAACATGTATATGCCCGTATTTACAAGATGGCTTATCTTTTCCCTGGGTTTTTCGATAATTCGCAAAATTCTTCCTTTATCCTGTAATACTACGCCATATCCAGTGGTCTGTTCACGTATCACTGTAAGAAGCGCAGCATCGCCTGAGGCGGCAGCCAGAAGGTCGGAAATTGTGTCTTTATCAATCAGGTTATCCCCGTTGAGCACAAGGAACTTTTCATCAATCATGGGCTGCGCCAGCCTGACCGCGTGGGCAGTACCGAGCTGGGCGCCCTGTTCTACATAACTGATACTTATCCCGAAACCTACGCCGTCACCGAAGTAATCCATTATACGCTCCTTCTTATATCCCACGACCAGGATTATCTCTTTTATGTCGTTTTCAGCCAGGGCGCGGATAATATATTCCAGTATTGGTCTATTCGCAACCGGCAGCATAACTTTCGAACGCGTAAGGGTAAGAGGGCGGCATCTGAGTCCCTCTCCTGCAGCGAGAATTACAGCTTTCATATATGTCTCCTATATCATAACAATCCCAATACATTTTAAAACTAACTATTTATTAACAGAATTACGGACACTTTAACAGGTCTTAGATGAACGTTGAAATATATGGAAATCATTAAATAGCGTTATTAGAATCTAATATTGAGTATTAACGAGGGATATTATGAAAATTTTATTAAAAATCTTGCTGTTTGTTATTTTGTCGTTATTTATAGCAGGCTGCCTGGAAACCAGTGAAAAAATCCGGGACGCCTCCAAGCCGATTAATCTTGTGAAAATGAGCGGACAGGATATGGTGCAGAGATTGGGAGCGGGTGAAATTGCCGGGTTCATAATGTGGGAACCCTATCCCGCAATAGCAGTCACAAAAGGATATGGAAAAGACCTGTTTTTCTCAGGCAAGATATGGGCAGGTCATCCCTGCTGCGTAGTTGCGTATGATTATAACTGGTATACTAATACGAAAAACGCAGATGAAATTCTCAGGCGCATGGCTCTTGTGCAGTTAAAATCCGTGGAATATATAAACAATGCAAAGCTTGGCGATTCCCCTGACCATGAAGCCCTGATAAATTATACCCTGGAATTCGGCGGCATGACCGACCGCGCTGCGGCTAACCTCAGCCTTCAGGACGTGGATTTCGTTTACAATACAAACGTTCCCGGAGCAACAACCTTTATTAAAAAAATCCAGGATTTTGGAATCTTTGACACCGGAAAATGGATTCAATCAGGATATCTTAATGCTTCAGATTATGCCAATTCACTTGTAACTGAAAATTATGTTGAATGGGCGGTCATGAATAAAGATGCAAATCTCAAAAACGTATCGCTGAGAGAACCTGTGAACATCCGCTACGGCTATCTTGTAAATGATATACATGAACTGCCGTTTTATGTAGCCTGGAAAAAAGGGTATTATAACGATGTTGGCATAAATATCGTGATAGCCGAAGGGGCGCCTTTCCAGAACGGCGCGTTCGAGATGCAGAAAGGGTTTAAGGCTGATACTGTGGACGTTGGAAGCCTTGGCATACCTCCGGTTATTATTCACCGGATAAACAGCAATGACTTCACTAAAGACGATGCGCGCGTCGTGGTGATTGCGGGGATGAACAATGAAGGGTCGGTAATCGTGGTAGCGAACAATATAACTTCGTTTAAAGACCTGAGAGGTAAGACCGTGGGGTATCCGGGACCCGGCACGATACAGCATGTACTGTTCCTGATGCAGGCAGACAAGGAAGGACTTAAGGTCAGTTATTGATGAAAGCAGATTCCGAAAGGAAAGGAGTGGTTATCAATATCCTTTCCCTTTTCTGTTTCCTGCTGTTATGGCACGCGCTTGTCATGATGGCAAGGAATGATATTTTTAACATTCCATTCATGCGCCTTCGCGATATTCCAACGCCGATTGAAACGTGGTATGCCCTGCTCGGTTCGATGTTCACAAAAACCTACGGTCCTGCGCTTACGTATGGAATCGCAGACCATACCAGAGCCAGCCTGCTTCGGGTCATAGAAGGAGGAATCATCGCTTTTATTATCGGCGTGCCTGTGGGCATCGGGGTAGGGTACTCAAAGCTCCTGGGCAATATCCTGAACCCCATTATCGAAATCGTGCGCAACATGCCGCCAATGGCGTGGATTCCTCTTGCCATATTCATACTGGTCTCAGGCGGGTCGATTTTCATCGTGTTCATCGGTATGGTTTTTCCAATAATCCTCAATACGGTTCATGGGGTGAAATCCACAGATTCGCTTCTCATAGACGCTGCAAAAACACTCGGCGCCAGTGAGTCAAAAATAGTGACGCTGGTGGTTATCCCTTCTGCTTTCCCCTCCATAATGACGGGGCTTAAAATCGGTCTGGGCGTTGGATGGATGGCAATCGTTGCCGCAGAGATGGTTATCCGAAGCCCTGTCGGTCTTGGCTATTTCATCTGGAATATGGGCGACCTCGGGCGCTATGCAGAAATGGTGGCAGGTATGATAGTTATCGGGGTTATCGGATATGCAATGAATATCAGCATACTTGCTTTGCAGAAGAGGTTTATACGATGGGCAGATTAGTCCTTAAAAAGGTATCCAGGAAATTCAATGAATTTCATGCGACTGAAAATGTGGATTTTGAAGTCGCTGATGGGGAGTTTGTCTGTCTCCTGGGTCCGAGCGGGTGCGGGAAAACCACGGTTTTGCGAATGGCTGCGGGACTTATTTCCCCGGGTGAAGGCGAGATATTCCTTGATGGGAAAAAGATAGTGGGCGTAAATAAGGAATGCGGTGTTGTGTTCCAGGAATATGCCCTGTTCCCCTGGAGGACAGTAAGAGGCAATATCATGTTCGGACCTGAGGTTAAGGGGATGCCGAAGGAGGAGTGTGAAAGGATTTCAAGGCATTATATTGACC
>JBAQYK010000486.1:0-2231 GCA_049299995.1 Candidatus Methanoperedens sp. | reverse complement strand
TCGTATCGTCGGTCAACGGGACATGGACCGTGATAAAATCAGCGGACTTGTATAATTCGGGCAATTCGACCACTTCTATGCCCAGCGTTTCAGCGACTTCTTTGGACAGATACGGGTCATACCCTTTGATCTTCATGCCGAATGACTGCGCGCGGCGCGCGACTTCACGGCCGATGCGCCCCAGCCCCACAATGCCCAGTGTTTTCTTATACAGTTCGACGCCCATGAACTTCGACCGCTTCCACTCGCCTTTTTTGGTCGTGGCGGCCGCCTGAGGGATACTGCGGGCAAGCGCCAGCAGCAAAGACATCGTATGCTCGCAGGTGGAAATAGTATTGCCTGCGGGCGCGTTCATGACCACAATACCGTGCTCCGTGGCCGCGGGGATGTCCACATTATCAAGCCCGACACCTGCCCGGCCTATCACTTTCAGCTTCGTTCCAGCTGCTATAATGTCCTTATTTGCCTTGGTCGCACTGCGCACAAGGAGCGCATCGTAATCTTTTATAACTTCTTTCAATTCTTCCGGTTTCATCCCAGCTTTAACATCAACCTGGAAATCTTTTTCCTCACGGAGGATCTTCAACCCTTCTTCGGACAACGAGTCGCTGACAAGAATTTTAAACATGAGTACGCTCCTTTTGCATGTGCCGAAAAACAGCCTTCAGATATTAATGAGATTAACTTCAGGAAGGGATATTATACCGCAGGAATAGGGGAATAATCAAGCAAAAAAAGAAACCCCGCAGCCGTGGCAGACTGCGGGGTTCTGATGATCATTAACGTCGTTGGATTCCTTATATCTCCCAGGGGATTTCTTTCACCTCATAATCTTTCCCCTTGTCTATGTTGGAATATTTGATGGTGACTCCTTCAGGAGTTACTGCCACTTCCGCATCAGTTGCATCTACCGCCCGTACAGTCTTCCACGGCACCGAATTCGGCCTGTCAAACACCTCAATGACACGCACGTCAGAACCCAGGCTAGCGCTCAACTCATCCTGGGATACTTCGATTGCACGCTGTCGAGGATCATGAAGAACCACTACCTGAATATCGTCAGCGCCCTTCTGGCGCATAGCGCCGATCATTTCATTTAAGCCCTGCAGCGTATTGCCTTTTTTCTCGAATGTGCCGCGAAAATCGTTCTGCAAAATATGGGTCAATCCAACGTACGCCTTACCGTCTTTTCCTTTTCCCATCAAAGCGATTGCGGAACATGATTGCACTTTGTCGGTCCGTATCACCGTCCCCGGAAAAGCTTCTTTGATCGCCGCCTGGTTGACATTGATATAAACTTCATTCTTAATTCCTGTCCCCTCCAACGCCTGGCTGCCTTCTTTTTTCGCGGCAAGCTGCCGCTCGATGGTGGTGATCTCCGCACCAATTACTTTTATCTGTGCCCGTATCCCGTCCAATCTTGCATTTTTCTCCTCGAGCCCGTAATCACCGCGCGGCCCGCCCAGAGTGCGATCGATCGATTCCGCAAGCCTCTCCAGCCTGTTGAGTTCGCTTCGCTTGGATTGCAGGTCAGGCTGTCCGGCTTCAGAAGACATCTTCCCAGTCCCGAATAGAAGTTCTTCATTTCTCTTCCCCGTAAGCAAATCATTCATATTTGCCGCTTGAGTAACGTGATCTCCCAGAAGGCTCCTTGCTGCTGCATTCAACTTCGAACCCAGCTCCTGAGGGGAATAATCTTTATACTCATACCTTCCCCCGCTTCCCAGAAATTGTTTTTTCGCTTCTGTAGCGGGGCCGATATAATTTTGAGCGACATCAAGTATAGTACGTTCGCCGGAAGATGGAACAAATTCCGCCCAGGCGTGCCCGGGGCCATAATTGACATACACCTTGCCATCCAATGTTTTCTGCTGGATCAATGACTCCAGCACAAGAGCGGATAACGCTGCCTGATGCCTGCAAACACCGCCCTCCCTGAGCAGGTCATCTACGTTTCTGACTCTGTTCACTACATCCCATTCACCGTAGAGAACATAGGGAACTTTCTCTTTGACGATCTCGAAAACGGAGTTAACAACTTTTCCCTGCTCCGCCGGAGACAATCCCGTTTGCCCGAGAGAAAGTCCAGACCTTGTATAACTGTCTGCAACCAATCCCCAGAACTGTTTCGTCCTTCCCAGATCCAATATATCTCCGCCTATCGTGGCGCCCCCCAGTTGTTTGCCATTTATGATATGGCCGTATTCGCCTTCCTCTATGCCAACCTGTAC
>JBAQYK010000485.1:0-3081 GCA_049299995.1 Candidatus Methanoperedens sp. | reverse complement strand
GCCGTGGGCGATGCAAAAAGCTGGAAAACCTCGCTTGATAAGAAGGTCAAGGGCGCCAAAGGTTCGTTTGAGTTCCAGAACCCAAGTTATCAGATAGACGAGTATTTGCGTAGAACGCCTGTGCTGTGGGGAATCCTGACCAATGGTCGTTTCTGGAGGATATACCACAGGGAAACAAGTTATAAATTGGACAGTTATTATGAGATTGACCTTGTTACTATCCTTGAGAAAAACGACATCGAGGGGTTCAAATATTTCTACCTGTTTTTCAGGCTCAACGCTTTTATAAAAGACGCCTCTGGCAAGAATTTTCTTGAGAGGGTGAAAGAAGGAAGCATAGCTTATGCAAAGAAGCTTGGGGCAAATCTACAGGAGAATGTCTATAAAGCCATGAAAATACTCTCAGAGGGCTTTTTTGAGTGGAATGATAACGGTCTTTTGAAAAATGAAGGTGATTTAAAGGAAGTACAGGATAATACGCTGAAATTACTTTACAGGCTGTTGTTTATTTTCTATGCCGAGAGCCTGAAACTCCTTGACAGGGATAATCCTGAATATAAAAAGCTCAGCCTTCTCTCCATCAAATCAGATATTTCGAAAAAAATCGATAACAGAGAACTTGTCCTGCCTGTTACCACGAACTACTGGAATAAACTGAATGACCTGTTTGCATTGATAAATGAAGGAAGCGAATCTGAAAATTTCAGGATTCCAAAAGACCTCCTGTATATTCCCGCCTATAACGGCGGGTTGTTCGACCCGAAAAGGAATATTTTCCTGCATAATAAAAAGATAGGCGATGCATTTATAGCAAAAGCCATAGACCTCATGGCGCGCGAGGGGAAGGATTTCATCGATTATTCCACGCTTGGAACAAGGCAGCTCGGCTCGATATACGAAGGGCTGCTTGAGTATAAGCTTAAAGTGGCTGATGAAGACCTTGTAGCTGTCAAAGAGAAGGGACACGAGAAATGGGTTACTAAAAAAGAGGCAGAAGGCAAGAAAACTTTTGATGAAATCAAAGCAGGCGCGATATACCTTGCCACGGATAAGGGTGAGAGGAAGGCAACGGGTTCGTATTATACGCCTGATTACATCGTAAAGTACATAGTACGCAACACACTTGAACCCATACTCGATGAGAAGCGCGCTGCATGGAAGGAAAAGGGGTTAGGAGAGCGCCCGTTCCTGCATGATATTCTCGGCATCCGTGTCCTTGACCCGGCGATGGGCAGCGGGCATTTCCTTGTCGAAGCGTGTGAATTCCTTGCGAACAAGCTCGTTGAAGCGTGGGGCGAGGCGCGCCCTGAAGAGTTGGAATCAGAGGAGGTTGCGGAGCATGATGTCCACTGGGCGCGGCGCGAGGTGGTGCGGCACTGCATCTTCGGGGTTGACCTGAATCCTATGGCTGTGGAGCTTGCGAAGCTCTCGCTCTGGCTTGAGACCGTTGCAGCAAACAAGCCGCTTACGTTCCTTGACCACCACCTGAAGGTTGGGAACAGCCTTATCGGCGCGCAGGTCAGGGAGCTGAAAACGCTGCCTTCTAAGGAGAAAAAAGAAGGCGCTGAGGGAAAAAAGCAGTTGAAGGCGCCTACGCTCTGGGATTTCACGGTGAAGAAGCATTTTGAGGAGCTTCTGGCGAAGTACGGCGAGTTTGCGGCGCATCCTGATGACGATTTGAAGTCGGTGAAGCAGAAGGAGCAGGAGTATGATGCGCTCCAGAAGTCCGAGTTGAACAGGCGCCTGCATGAATTAGCGAACATCTGGACGGCTACGTATTTCGGCGCGGCGCCGCCGCCTGATGAGTATGCAGAGATGCAGAACGAGATGAACCCGAAGGATTTCCCTGATTGGGGGAAGTGGCGCGGGCGCGAGTGGTTTGCGGAGGCGCAGAGGCTTGCGGGAGAGAAGCGCTTTTTCCACTGGGAGCTTGAGTTTCCTGAGAGCTTCTATGAGAAGGGCGCGCCGAAGGAGAATCCGGGGTGGGATGCTGTGGTGGGGAATCCGCCGTATGTAAGTGTAAAAGTCCTTACTAAGCCAGATAAAGATTACTATATCAAAGTTTTCAAATCTGCTGATGGACAGTTCGATTTATACGGGTTATTTATTGAACAAGGAATAAAGTACTCGAAAAATGGTTTTGGGTTCATTACTTCAAATACATTTTTAGAAAATGTGGACTTTGAGCAACTAAGGAACTTTATTTTACAGGAGTGTACAGTTAAAGAAATCATAGACTTTGGAGAAACGGTATTTGAAGATGCAAATCTTGATGTGGTTGTTAGTATTTTTGAAAAAGAAAGAAATCAGGAAAAAAGGACAAAAAATAAAGTAAAAATAGCGTTAGATTCATTAGAAAATTTCAAGCGTGAGCAAAACTTTAAGCTACTAACTCAAAAGTTCTTTTCTGATTTCCCTGCGAGTCAATTCAAAATAAAACTCACCGAAGAATTAATTCTGTTTTTCAAAAAAATCGAGCAACGCTCAGAAAAATTAGGCGATTTTTTAAACCTTAACAGAGGGATAGAAACCGGTTCAAACGACTCCAGAATTTTAACGAATAAATTAAGCTCTGAATATAGGGAAATATTAGTTGGAGAGGATATCGATAGGTATCAAATAAATTTTGTATCAAGATATATGCCATTCGATAAAAATGACTTGTCCAACTTCAAAGATGAAAAAATGTATTTGCAGCCCAAGATATTTATTCAGAGGATAAGAAACCTTTCTTTAGAGAGGCGCTTAATCGCGACATTTGATGATTTAAATTATTTCGCATTAAATACACTGCGGGTAGGGACTTTTAAAGGTAACGTAAAAAATTATAGCCTGTTTTATTTACTATCAATTCTGAATTCAAATCTAATCAATTATTATTTCAAAAAATTATTCCACAACAAAGACATTTATGCCTATCAATTAGAGCAAATTCCCATCCGCCGCATCTCCTTCACCACCCCACCCGCCCACCGCGCCGCCCTCTTTGAGGAGGCAAAGGCGCTGTACTCTGCGGAGGCGCCGGACAGTCAAAAGATTTCGGATTTCGTGGGCGCGCGCCTTGAGGCAAAACCTGAAGAG
>JBAQYK010000484.1:0-2283 GCA_049299995.1 Candidatus Methanoperedens sp. | reverse complement strand
AAGGCGCCGTATGAAGACAGGATGGACGAGGTGGTATTTGACGGCGCAGTGATGGGTTCGCTGCGCTTTGAGCTTGAAAAAATGAAATGGGTGTTCATCCCGAGACTTGAGGGAGCGCGGCGGCTTGCGGGCGGGAAGAAATGGATAATCGTGGATAAAGGCGCCGTGGATTTTATCATAAAAGGCGCATCGGTGCTTGCGCCCGGTGTGAATGATGCCGATGCCGGCATAGTCGAGGATGACGAGGTCATTATACTGACGCCGGAGAAAGAGGTAATCGCAACTGGCAGGGCGCGTATGAACACGGAGAGGATGCTCACTCATGAGAAGGGCATGGCTGTGAAAACGCGCTGGAACGGGAAACCGCAGCCTGCGGAGCGCTCGCGCCCGGAGCAAAAAAGGACATGGGATGATGCTGTGCAGGCGAACATGCACATATTGAAAAAAATGGAGGAAAAGGCGCACAGTTTCATAAAAAACGTGGCTGAAACCACAGGCAGACCTGTCACTGTTTCATACTCTGGCGGGAAAGACAGCCTTACCACGCTGCTTCTTGTGCGCGATGCCGTGCCGGAGTTCGATATTCTCTTTGCAGATACGGGACTTGAGTTCAAAGAGACCGTAGATAATGTAAAACAGACCGCAGAGGAGCTTAATTTACCTTTGAAAATTCATTCTTCGGGTGATTCGTTCTGGCAGTCCATCGATAATTTCGGACCGCCCACGGTGGAAGCGAGATGGTGCTGCAAGGTCTGCAAGCTCGGGGCGATAACGCAGGTCATCGAGAACAATTACGAGAACGAGTGCCTGACCTTTGTCGGGCAGCGGAAATACGAGAGTGAAATAAGGGCGAACAGCGACCATATCTGGAAAAACCCCTCTGTAGGAAACCAGATAGCTGCGACGCCAATACAGAACTGGACTGCGCTTCATGTATGGTTGTATCTTTTCTGGAAAAAAGCAAAATACAATCCCCTCTACGAGCAGGGATTCGACAGGATAGGATGTTGGTTATGCCCATCAGCAAGCATGGCTGATTTCTCAAGGCTAGCAGAAATTCATCCCGAATTGAGCGGGAAACTTGAAAAATATCTCAATGAATATGCAGCACGGAACGGCTTGCCGCAGGAATGGGTGACATACGGCTTCTGGCGCTGGCAGGTTCTGCCAAAGTCAATAAGGATGATTGCAGAGAAAAAGGGTATAAACCTTATTCCCATATGCGAGAAAAAACCTGTCCATTTCACGATGACTGTGGGATACCGTCCCTGCAAAGCCGGCGGGATAACAGCCGAAGGCAGTTTCGGAATGCCTTTGAATCTTTCGCAGATTGAAGAGACCGGCTTTCTGGGGATGCTCGGGGACACAAATTCGATTGACGGCGTGATCCTTGCCCAGCGCGGGGAAAATAATGTCCACGTTTATGCCAGCGGCGCGGTTGTGGCAAGAGGCGGCAATGAGGACGAGGCGAGGCAGTTGATCGGGATTGCTGAAAAGACCATCCGGCGCGCGCTTTCATGTACGGGATGCGGCGTGTGCGTTGGTAAGTGCGCGGCGCGGGCGATAAGTGTTAACGGCACGGCACGGATAAATGGGAATTGCACCCGATGTGAGAAATGCACATGGTCATGTCCTCTGGTGAGGTTCGGGTAGGTTATCGAACGTAAGGGCTTACCCAAAAATAAGATTGCAGGTATTTTGGAAATCAAACCGCAGATAAACGCATTTCTTTTGGATTGTATTTGATTTCATCATGGGTTAATATTTATTAATCGTTATTCAAAATACTAATCGTTCTCTACCTCTTCATTTTAGCTCTCACGATCCTTATTTCCCCATAAGAATAATTATCCCCCAGCTTTTCCTTTATCGGTTTCAGGGCTTCTCCCCCGGTTTCAAGGATGGTGCTCGATATCATTTCTATCTTCTCCTTCTTTACCAACTTCTCTATATGGATATTTTCACCTGCAAGTATCAGTTTTTCAATGTGACCATAGATGGTATTCAAGGATAAATTCCTTTTTAATGTGATCTCATCAAGGTCCATATCCTGATCCAGCATTTGCATGGTAACATACTCACTTGACTGCTTTTTTGCCGGCTGGCTGAATGAGTCCTGTCTCTCGCAAAACCTTCGGATCTCACCTATGAAAATGGCGCCATATCTTTCAAGCTTCTTTTCTCCCACACCTGTTATCTTTTGAAAATCTTCAGGAGTACACGGGCGCCGCGCAGCCATCTGTTTCAGGCTGGCATCATTGAATATCATATAAGGCGGATAAT
>JBAQYK010000483.1:0-2237 GCA_049299995.1 Candidatus Methanoperedens sp. | reverse complement strand
GAAAATCGCGCCCTGCTGCACCCATTATTATTACTTTTGTCTTCATATTAACCCGAGTTAAGGATTAGTCCTGTTATCATTTAATGGTATGCTCATGGGAAGCGAACAGAAAATTGCAGGAGCATCCTGACTGCATGATTAACCTTTAAGGGGTTCACTTTACAGCGCTTCCGACCGGGTTTTCTCAGTGAACTTTGACATTATTCACTCCTGCTTTAGCAGAGTTTCCATTTCCATTCTGAATTCTGCAATCTTTTCGCTGTTCAATTTCTCAATGAAATCAAGAATTTTTGAGTTGAATATCTCTGCTGCTTCGATTAATTCTTCAACTTCTTCTTTCATTATCTTAAAATCAACATAATATTGCTTATCGATTCTTTCTTTTTTGGCATAGGAAATAAGTGAGTTATCAATGTTGAACAATTCCTTAAGAAGAATTATTGCAGCGGAATGATTCTCACATTTTATGCCAGCCCTGAAGAATAGAGAAAGAAGCATGTAATACATGCTGTAATAAGTGAGGGAGACCGATTCTTCCAATCGATTATTTTCTAAAAGAAGTTTTGCAGATATGAGGTGGCTGTCCGATTTTTTCAAGTAAGAAGACATAATCTCTTCGCTGGGCGGGACAAGCTGGAGCTTCCCCTCCTCCTGCAACCTATTGAAGAAATCCGATTTTTTCATAAAATAGCTCCGCTCCCTTAATTATTACATGATTTTTTTCAATTTCTTTTATAAGCGGACTTGACCTGTCGTATTCCCCTATTTTCACGCTCAATCTTGAATTAAGAAGCCCAAGTTCCTTTTTCAGGTTCCGGTCTTTTGTTTCGATAAATACATCAATGTCGCTGTTCTTGTTTGCTGTGCCTCTTGCATAGCTTCCGAAAAGAACCGCAAGCCCGATTTTTTTGTTTTGTTGGATATCCTTTATTATTTTTCTAAGTTCGGGGTATTTTTTCAATATTTTATTTAATTTATATAATTCAGATATGAGAGCATAGTTCCTTGCTTCCATGTTCTTCTTCAGAAAATAGACCTTGTTCCTTCCATCCTTCCTGAACTCCAGAACATTTTCACTGACGAGTTCCTTCAGGTTCCTTATCGCAGTCATGTGGTTGATTTCAAGCTTTTTAGCCAGTGCTCTTGCATGAATCTCCTCGCCCAAAAGTATTATTAATATCTCACTGGCTATATTTAGTTCCATATGTAACAAATTTGTTCCATTACATATATATGCTTTTCTTTTTTTCTTTTCCTTCCTGTCAGCAGCTCATTCATCGTCCCCTTCTTCACCCGCTTCCCCCCACCATCGCCTTCCTCACCATCACATGCGGCGCGCCGTCGCTCACAGGCACAAGCTGCCCCGCCTTCCCACATCGTCCTGAATTTAACTCAAGGTCATTCCCAACCCATGCAACGCTATTTAAAATCTCAAGCGTATGTCCCGATAATGAGACATCCCGAAGCGGTGTGGTGAGTTCCCCGTTCTTTACCATGAACCCGCGCTCGGCATTGAACTGGAACACACCCTCTCCGGGGTTCACCTGACCGCCGCGCGAACCTTTCAAATAGATGCCATCCTTTAATTCACCCAGCATCTCCTCGAATTTCATACCATCAGGAGCTATGAACGTATTGCTCATCCTGATAACCGGACGGGCATATCCCTGGGCGCGGGAGTTCCTGCTCTCTCCGCCAAGTTTTCCGGCGCTCTCTCTTGAGTGGATATAGGATTTCAACACGCCGTCCTGTATTAACGTTGTTCTCTTTGATTCCGCGCCTTCATCATCGAACGGGTAGTAGCCGTATTCGTGAAGTGACGGGTCGTCATACACTGTAATAAGAGGAGACGCTATCTGCTCGCCTATCTTTCCAGCAAGGATGGAATTACCCTCAAGCACATGGTCAGCCTCAACAGCATGACCCACGGCTTCATGAATGAACACTCCTGCCAGCTCCTGGTCAAGAATCACAGGGTATGTTCCTGCTTTAGGTGTTTTTGCAGACAGTAATTCAACCGCTGTGCCTGCGGCTTTCCGCGCCAGTTCAAATGCATTATGTTTTTTGAAAAACTCAAAACCCATGACCCCAAACCTGCTTTCCCTTCCTATCTGGTATATGCCTTCAGACTGTGCAATAGCGCTTACTGCAAAACCCACGCGGTTTAACGTATATTCGCAATCCAGACCTTCAGAACTTGTGTACTTCACTGTAATAATAGACTCTGAATAAACAGC
>JBAQYK010000482.1:0-3357 GCA_049299995.1 Candidatus Methanoperedens sp. | reverse complement strand
AATAAAGAAGCAGAGCAATAAAATTCACAAACATCCATCCTTCCATGGCAGAATCATCCCTCATATAACTGCGATCAGCATTCAACACATTTTTGAACGTGTCAAAAGTGACTTCGATCTCAACACGACTTTTCAGCAGCTCAAAAATCCTCAAAGTCCATGTTTTCAGTGTAATTTTCAATCCATGTAATGCTTTCCAGAACATCTTCAACAAAGAGTTTCCAAAATCGTTTAGACATAAACCAAATCATCTTTTATGTATTTCCATCTGTTGGGTTTAATTGCATCTTTAGTGGTCAAATCGACTTTTACTCCCAGAAGCTCTTCCAGGGAATCTGCCAGATGAATAAATGCGAACCCAACAGGCTCTTCGAATTCTACTAAAACATCTACGTCGCTTATCTCTTTCTGCTCGCCTCTGGCATAAGAGCCGAAGATACCTATCTTCTTGACATTGTAGTTCTGCTTTAGCTTTTCTTTGTGCTTTGTTAAAGTGGTTTTTATTTCTTCGAGTGTTTTCATGATTTTACTGCTGATTAAAAGGTTTTATGGGTTTATATATCTAACACTCTATTTTAAAGGGATTAAGCTATACAGGGCGACTATTTTTTATAATCAAGGAAAATTAAACGCAGATGAACGCAGATTTAATGCGCCGGGCGCTTCCGCAATGATGGGTTTTATATTCTTCACAACATTTTCACACCTGAGCAGTATATCTGTCCCATAGAGAAGCCTGCTGGCATGGTATATTTCATAAAGGAAGGGAGAGGAATATTCCAGGTCGTCCATGCCGATGAGCAATATCTCAAGCGGTCTTTTTATTTTTCCAAGAAGGGAGTACCTTATTCTGGCTATTGTATCCATATCCTTTTCAGGGTATTCCTTCACTATTACCGCAATGTCGTAATCGCTTCTTTCGTTCTCTTTTCCTTTTGCGATGCTGCCGAATAGATATATCGCTTCGATGCCGCTTATTTCTTTTAATATGGCATTGACTATTTTTTTAAGATCTCTTTTCTCTTCAGCGTCCATAATTTTACCTCATCGAGGAGGCGGGAATGTGCCATAATGTTATCATTCTGAAATTCAATATTTTTTCTTTAGGAACTATACAATGCTCTTTTTAATATCTTCGCTAACATTTTTAACTTTTCTGCTCTTGAGACTATTATTCTTATCTTTTAATTAATCGAATCATTCGTAGTATTTACTAATCCTTGTATGACCGGTTATTCGATATTTTCCGCTTCGTGTGTCTTCATTTGCTTTGTAAGGTATTTTATTGATTATACCAATTTTCCTAAGTTCTTCTCGCACTCTTTTTACATCTTCTTCATCAGTCCAATCATAGGTATATACACAGATAACTTTTGTTTCTGGGTTAGTTGCATTTGGATTTGGCTTTGCAGTTGCCACTTTCGCATAGGGGCCTAATTTTCCTTCTTTATATGCTTTCTCTACTTTAGCCCAGACTTCATCTATATTTTCTATATCGACAAAAATAAGCCATTTTCCACTTCTAGGAGTTAGTGGCTGATGTTTGCCCCCTATTTTTCCTTTAGCATAAATCCAGTAGTTATCTGTTACCTCAGAAGGCTTAGCACCCTGGTAAGGTAAAGATATGGCTCTTTCTTTTTCTTTTATTGCCTGATGAATCAACCCGTCTGTTTGCTCATCATTTACTTCTGTTGTTTTCCTGAGAATATTTTCAGCCCCATTTTCGCTATGGAACGATGCCAGTAACTCCCCTCTCTGCTTGTGACCGCAGCCCTTACACTGGTATACCTGCCACCTTCCTTCCCTACTAAGTTTCGTCCCAGATTTGACGAATTCCGTTCCTCCACATATTGTGCATGTCCGTGTAGAACTCATAAAATCCTCTTTCTTTATTCTTCTCTCTTCTTTTACGTCTCCTTTATTTGAAATGGCATTCTCAGCAGGCTCTGCCAGTTGAGCTGATCTTATATTCCCGTCTTTCAAAAATATATTTAATTATTATTACCAAAATCATGAAAATAGCTAATATTGCGGCGATTTGTATAAGTATTCTGCCAAAGTCATTGGCTGTTCTACCTTTGCTGTTGATATTTTCCGTAATATACTTTTTTCCTTTTTTAGCGTAATAGATAATTAACAAAGTAACACCACCTACCCCGGCAAATATATACTTAAACCAGCCTTCGCCTCCTAAAAAGATATCTAAAATTGAACCAACAACAGCCATACTCGCAAGGATTATTATAGGAACTAAACCTTCGTAAACAAGTTGGATTAATTTTTCGTTAAACTCATATTGTTTCATAAGTAGACCTCTGATATTCCTCATTCAGTTGTCTTTCTTTAAAAAATAAAGAGGGGCACCCCATCGTGCCCTCCTCACTTCGCCTTCACCGACTCCAGCGCCTGCGCCACCATCGCCTTGTAGGCTTCAGCATTCGTATTGTAATGCTCCCTCACCTTCACAGCTTCCGGCGCGCCGCCCGCCAGCTTCTCCAGCCTTTTAGTCGTGTGCATCGCAGCATCCACAACCCACCTGTCTCTCGTGGCAGCATCCACGACATGCATGGACTCAGCCCTTATCGAAGTCAGCACATTCCCTTCTTTCGTTGTGTACGTAGAGGGTTTCCCTATCACAGCCACAAACTCAGGCGGCGTTGTCCTCGATAGAACCTGCGCAGCCTCTGGCTGGTATTGCCCCGCGGTCACGAAGAACGCGCCTGTGGGGTCAACGATGCGCCCGCGCCAGAACTCTGCCTCGCTTCCTACGTCCTCTTTCTCGGTCAGCGTGCCCACGATGAACACGCGGTTGACCTTTGCGCCTGTCGGGGTGATGAGGTACTGCGGCGAGTACTGATCCTGTCCTTCCTTCACCTGCATGTTTGCTTCCTTAAACTCTGCTGCAAAGATACGGTGCGCTACTTCCCTTGTGAATCCGTTGTTATCTGCCATGATTACGCCTCCTGTGCGACCGGCGCGGCAGAAGTTGCAAGCAGCCTGCTTATGTTCTCTTCAAGGGGTTTTACATCCAGCTTGATAGTTTCCACGAGTATGAACCTGTCAAGCTTTGCTCCCGCCACCACATAATACCTTCCCACGAGCTTGTTCTTTATCATATCAAGCACAACAGCCTGGTCAAGAGCCTCGGTTGCCATTTCTTTCGCTTTCTCAAGGGTGATGCCGGTCAGTGCCTCTGTGATTTCCCTGTTCAGCAGTATGTCCTGCACCTTCTCGCCGTCATCCATGACAGCTTTTACGCGCAGGTCGTAGAGCCCTTCCACCTTCCCGTGTTCGCCGCATGCGCCTTTTACAAGCGCCCTGTTGCATTCCGGGCAGCGCTTGATTAATCCAGAGCCG
>JBAQYK010000481.1:0-4661 GCA_049299995.1 Candidatus Methanoperedens sp. | reverse complement strand
GGAATACCCTCGGGAACATAGTGGGGCTTTTTATGAACTCCATCAGTAATTTTAGTGCATATCTCTCCCAACGTTTTCTCTTCCCATCCTTCGCCTTTATTTTCAAAAACACTTTGTAAATAGCTTTCAAAAATCTCTTTTGCATTTTTTCGATTCTTCTCAGCGTTTTTTTTTGCTTTTGCAATGCTTTCAAAAGCTTCATCTAAATTAGCAACGATGCGTTTTTGTTCTGGGAGTGAGGGGGTGGGGATTTCAATTTCTTTGAACTTATTCATCGAAACGCCACCAATAAGTCCCGCTAAACTTAAAGAGAATTGTTTTTGAAACGATGAACTAAAGTAATAATAGAATACATAACGACTTTCAATATTTTCATTCGTGGTTAGTGCAAATAATTTATTACCAAAACAAATATCTTGATTAGTAAATCCGATTTTTCTACCAGCACTACCTCCTTCAGCACATATCAGCACTGTATTTTTTGGTGCTATTTTAAATTGTTCTTTTTCTTCAAAAGGTATTTTAATACCATTATCATAATCAATAATATTTACATAGCTAACATCTTTGGTGGCTATAAATGGCAATCCCTCATCAACATCAGTATATTTATCTTTTTTAACCTTCTCGTTTATACTATTTCCATTATATATTTTTCCAATATCCCCTAATTTCTTTACTTCCCAAGGCGCCATTTAAATCAACTCATTTATTGATTTGAGAATCTGTGCGCTTTCCTCATCAAGCATTGCGATTTCATCCAAAATCTCTAGCGGTTCCCGAAGCGCAGCTTCTTCTTTTTTGTTGGGATTTTTCACAGACAGATCAAATGTATCTATGTTCACATCAGCAACATTTACAGTCCATGAATTCGCAGAATCAGCTTTCGTTTTCTGCAAATTAACAAACTCAGCCAGATCATTCTCATTCAACGGGTTAGTTTTCCCCAGATTCCTATCCAGATTTAATTGATAATACCAGATTTTCCGTGTCGGAACGCCTTTTTCAAAAAACAGCACAACCGTTTTTACACCCGCGCCCAAAAATGTGCCGCCAGGAAGATCCAGAACTGTATGCAGGTTACAATTATCCAGCAAGTGTTTCCTTAATGAAACCGATGCGTTATCTGTGTTTGATAAAAATGTGTTCTTGATAACAATGCCAGCTTTTCCGCCTGCTTTTAGTATTTTTATGTAATGCTGCAGGAATAAAAAGGCGGTTTCCCCGGTTTTAATTGGAAAGTTTTGCTGGACTTCTGCTCTTTCTTTCCCGCCAAAAGGAGGATTTGTTAAAACAATATCACAACGGTCTTTTTCCTGTATGTCTGTAATATTTTCTGCAAGTGTGTTGGTATGAATTATGTTTGGCGATCCGACACCATGAAAAATCAGGTTCATGATCCCGATAATATATGCGAGTGATTTTTTCTCCTTACCGTAAAATGTGTTTTTCTGCAAGATTTGCGCATCTATAGTCGTAAGATTTTTACTGGTTTTCAGATACTCAAAAGCTTCGCACAAAAAACCTGCTGAGCCAACCGCGCCATCATAAATTTTATTCCCGATGGCTGGCTCTACAACTTTTACAATTGTTTTAATGAGCGGGCGCGGAGTGTAATACTCTCCGCCATTTCTGCCGGCATTTCCCATATTCTGGATTTTTGATTCATATAAATGAGACATTTCATGTTTTTCAGCATTAGAACCAAAATGCAGCCCGTCAATTAAATTAATTGCTTCACGCAGAGTATAGCCGCTCTGGATCCTGTTCTTCAGCTCGCTAAAAATCTCTCCGATCTTGTATTCGATCGTATCTGCGTTTTCTGCATCGACCTTAAATTTCTTAAAGTATGGAAACAATTTATGATTTACAAAATCTGTCAAATCATCTCCGGTAAGCGCTTTATGATGGTCTAACTTGCCATCAGTGCCTTTAGGTACTGCCCATACACCCCATTGAAACTCAGGGCTAATTATACCTTTATATGTTTTCCCTGCCAATTCAGCAGAAACCTGTTTTTCTTTTTCAAGATCGTCAATATATTTTAAAAAAAGAATCCAGGAAGTTTGTTCTACATAATCTAATTCACTGCTGCAACCTGCATCTTTCCAGAGAACATCATCCACATTTTTAAAAATTTGCTCAAACATTCATTTCCCCTCTAATCCTTTTTTTATCAACGTATCAACTTTTCGATAAAAAATCATAGGATTTTCTTCACAATATTTCATTATTGATGCACACACTCATCAAGACTTTATTAATATTTGCGTATGAATCGAGGTGTGTAGCTAATCATAAAATAATCAAAGACGAAAGAAAGTCAATCCCTATCTTTCAGGTATTCTTATAAACACTTCGCAAAAATTATCCCCATGAGAAAGTAATTTTTTAATATCCAGTTCTGCCCTGCTCCCAAATGCGTAATCCAGCGCCCCCTTGAATGTTTCCCTGGCTGTATGGCAGACATACGAATCAAATGTATCCCCCTGTGTAACAATATTGCATTTTTTGATCGTATACAGGAGATTTTTTCCCTCTATCTTCCATTCACTTTCCCTGTGGAGTTTAAAATCAATTATTTCAAAAGCCTTCTTGAACGTTTCCATATCCCAGCTTTTTATATTGTTTTCAGTTTCATATTCCTGCATCAGCGACCTGCCAATTCTCCTGCCCAGTGATGCAAGGGATAAGGGTATATCTGGCATGTTCTTAAACCCTTTAAGAAAAGCCATGAACATTATTAATTCCTGGTCAACCCTGTTGCTGCTTGTTTTCAGGTTATCGACTATTTCATTGACTTTAACGCCAATCTCTGGTCTGTGGGTCAGGACAAGTATATTAGCAGTTGATTTTGCATCATATAAATGCCCGTTTGCTTCTAAAAGCGTGACAAGAATCTTTTTTAATTTTTCTATTGCTTCCTTGTTTCTATAATTATGGAATAATATTATATTGTCCCTCTCGATTTCCACCCTGTCCACCACCTTTGAAGTTTCATAAACTTCCTTTATCAGGGAGAGCATTTCCTTGAGAGGTATTTCCTGGATGGGTTTCCGTGCAAGGTTTTCAATCGATATTTCACCGAGGGGTACTTTATCCGCAAGCAGTTCCTCAAAGTAATTCCTGTGAACCGTGACCATATTGTAATTACTTAAAAGATGCCGGTTGATTATGGCTTTCCAGAAAGCAGGGCGGCTTTTTACGGCTTTCGTCACTTCATCAAGCCTGCCGAAAAAATTAACAAGACTGACAATGGCTTCTTCTTTATTCGACCTGGAAAATTCAATTTTTATACATTCATCAAAATTAGTTACGGACTTTACCTTGAGCTTTGAATGGTCAGGTGAATTTTTCACCAGGAATTGGGACAGGAGACAGGCAACCAGCTTTATTTTTTGGGGATTGCCTTTTATTTCTACCAATACCTGGGAAGGGAAGGGGTAAATATCGCATTTTATGGCGGCGCTAATGTCCCAATCGAGTTCCCTGAACCTGCTGTTTATGGATTCTTCAAGATTGCCAATTGAATTCATTAACCTGCAATCGATTATTTCATCTAATACGCTATCGGGGATTAATACGCTGTCTATCTCGTTCAGCATCCATTTGAATAAAGAGCTGTCTATTGCTGTTGAATTGGTTGGGAAACCTGAATTCCCCGCTTTTTCTATTATCTCCCTGACAGCAGCGCTGAAATTACCGCTGTGCTTTTCCACATAAGTTTGCAGTTTCTCGACGCAATCTTTGTCAAGTGAGATATGTTTAGTAATAATCATTGATTATTCGTTCCACTATTCGTATTCAAACGCCATTTTTCCCCGTTTTCCCTGTTTTACTTTTGTCTGGTTAAGAATCGTGATTTCGGCTTGACCTGTTTTCAGGTTACAGCCTGGAGCTTTTCAGACACTATGACGATTTTGTCCTATCATTGTAATATTTCAATATTCTAACGTAAATACTTTGCTATTAAATTTTTGTTTTCGCCCAATCTCGAAACCTTATGGACATACAGCCTGCTTTGTTCCGCCTTTTGACAGAAGTACTACGCGGCTATTCCCGGATTCGTCAGCAATACAATAACCCAGCGCCTCTGCCACCTGTTTGGAAAAGCCCCTTACTTCCTCATGGGAAGGCATGTTATCAAGGGTAAGGCGTTTTCTTGAGAAACCAAGGTGCATATAAGCTTTAAGCTCGACATAATCAGGCTCGGCAAGCCCTATCAAGTGTGCAAAGCCTTCAGGATTTACCATATTGATGCCTTTTGTTAAAGTAATCCTTACAGCAGTCCGTGTATCAGAGTCTTTCATGATTTCCATGGACTGCATTATGTTCTCCCATGTATCGCCGAGAGGAGCGCATACTTTATCATACGTTTCCCTGTCAGGCGCATTCAGGCTGATATAAAGCTGCGTGGGCTTGAGCTTTCCCACCATTTCCGGATTTGTCCCATTGGTGACCACAAAAGTCGTTAGTTCTTTTTTATGGAATTCCTCTATAAGTTCAGGCAGATACGGATAAAGCGTTGGCTCGCCTGAGAGCGATATGGCAACATGCTTCGGTTCAAACGCCTCTTTCCACTTTGCTTTGTCCATGAACTCAGAGCCGCCGTATCCCGACACTAAACGGCGCTGTTCGGCAAGGCAGCTCTCCACTATTTC
>JBAQYK010000480.1:0-2332 GCA_049299995.1 Candidatus Methanoperedens sp. | reverse complement strand
CGCAAATCCAAAGTATCCATCTATTGGTTGAACGGAAAATATTTTGGCTGCATCTCCAAGCCAAAAATCCACCTCTTCATCGTCAGTCCATGAGAGATCAGAGAGAGATTTGTAGCTAGCCACAATGGCATAGAACTTTGCATCTGGGATTTTATGCTTGACTAGCACACCATTTGCTAGCATTGATGCCATCTTGTTACTATCTCCCCACTTCGTTACCTCAACGAATGAACGCTGTCCCACTTTTAAATCTGGTCGAACCCGTCTTTTTACACTACCACTGACAGTAAATTCGTATAGTGCTTCTGGTTGAAACAATACTTGAAGGCCTTCAGAAGTAAACACATCATAAACGACACGCTCTGCTTTTTTACCAAAGGATTTAATGCCTTCGCTTTGAGCACTCCGAGCTTCAGACAGATACGTTTTACGAACACCATCATACCGCTGTGGCAGTGCTTCACAAGAACTTACGAATTCTTCGAAGCCGGTTCTTGCACCTTTGCTATCTTTTTTGGTCGTTGCCGTATTTATCATCTCCACAACATTTTATACATCTCCACAGAGTTCCGAAAGTGATCAACCCTTTACCCTCACATATTCTTTCTTCATACACCTGTCCATGACAACTTCAATCCCCGCCCCCCGCGCTTTTGCCGCTGCTTCTTCATTTACGATTCCCTCCTGCATCCACACAACTTTTGCTTTTATTTTGATTGCCTCATCTACGATTGGAGGTACAGCCTCTGAGCGCCTGAATATATCCACAACATCCACTTTTACAGGTATGGAGAGAAGGTCGGGGTAACATTTTTTGCCTTCCCATTCTGTTAGTTTGGGGTTGACAGGAATAACATTGTATCCATGCGCATCGAGGAAACTTGCCACAAAATGACTCGGGCGCTCCGGGTCGTCGGATATGCCCACGACTGCGATGGTTTTATAATTCAAAATACTTTCAATGTTCATTCTTTCAAGCTTTCCAGCATTTTAAGCTCATTTTTTAATGCCATTCGAACTCGAATCAGGTTTAAAATATACGCTATTACCACAATCCACACGATTCCGAAAGCTGTATTTAAATAACTCATAGTGACCATTCTATTCGCTCATTACATAAAGGTTAAGGTAATAAAAGATAATGCGTTGATACGTGATTCGATTGATAGAAACTAAAGTCAGACCACCGAGGCTTATTGCATGGGAGCTAACAAACGCCTGCAATCTTGCATGTATCCATTGCCGGGCATCGGCTATTAAAGAACCGACACCTGATGAATTATCCACTGCGCAAGCTAAGCATTTTGTGGACGAACTGGTCGAGTATAAACCTATTATTATCCTGACCGGTGGCGAGCCGCTTTTGCGGGCGGATGTGTACGAAATCGCAAAATATGCTACCGGACATGGGCTTCGTGTCGTGCTGGCTACCAACGGAACGCTTCTTACTCCTGATATTGCCAGCCGGTTAAAGGAAGTTGGAATACAGCGCGTGAGTATAAGCATTGACGGCGCAACGGCGCAGACACATGATGCTTTCAGGGGAGAGCACGGGGCATTTGAGGGGGCGCTTGGGGGAATTGAGATTCTTAAAAAAGAGGGATTGGGTTTCCAGATAAATACCACGATTACAAAAAGAAACCTCGATGAAATCCCGCGTATTTACGACCTTGCCCTTGAATTAAAAGCCTCGGCGCTTCACATATTCCTTCTGGTTCCAACAGGCAGGGGCGAGGATATAGTTGAGGATGAGATTCCTCCGGATGAATACGAACGCGTTCTTAACTGGTTCTATGATAAAAGCAAGGATAAGAGAATCCAACTAAAAGCCACATGCGCCCCGCATTATTTCAGGATTATGCGCCAGCGCGCAAAGGCGGAAGGAATCAGGATTACGCCTGAAACCCATGGGCTTGAAGCCATGACGAAAGGCTGCCTCGGCGGCTCTGCATTCTGCTTTGTTTCAAGCAAGGGCGATGTCTATCCGTGCGGATACCTGCCTGCGCTGGCGGGCAACATCAGGCAGAAGCCTTTCAAGATGATATGGGAAAAGTCAAAAGTCTTCAACGACCTTCGCGACCCCAACAGGCTCAAAGGGAAATGCGGCGCCTGCGAATATAGAACCGTGTGCGGTGGGTGCCGGGCGCGCGCCTATGCGGCTACCGGGGATTACCTGGGCGAAGAGCCGTATTGCATGTATGTGCCTGTAAAAGCGGTGAAAACGTGATTTCCTTAGATGAAACTGATAAGAAGATATTGAATGCGATACAGCTTGATTTTCCGCTTGTTCACAAGCCATTTGACGCGCTGGGAAAGAGCCTCGGCTTAAAAG
>JBAQYK010000479.1:0-4084 GCA_049299995.1 Candidatus Methanoperedens sp. | reverse complement strand
AGCCCGAACACAATGGTTACATCTTCAACCCCTCCATCCTTTAATCCGGAAATAATGGGCGGCAGAAGTTTGGCTGTGGGTGTGGGGCGGGTCGTATCGCTGACAATTATTACGGCATTTTTGCCCCCTTTTGCAATCCGGGATAATCGTCTGGAGTTAATCGGGTTTTTAAGCGCCCTTTCAATCTCATTTGTCTCACCAGGGACTGCCAGCGCTTTATTTGGCTTGACTGTAATGGCGGTATAGTTTGCAGGTATATCTACGGAAATCCGGGTTTTCCCGTACGGTAAATGGCACAACACATTATGCTTGAATGTAAGACCCCATATTTTAATACCCCGTATTTAAATGCGGGGAATAAGGGGACTGGAAACCCATAAGTTTGCAGGAACTTTTTCAGGAGAACGAAAACATTAAATGCTTTCAATCACTTAGGACAGCATCGTTGCACCGATGGTCTAGCGGCTATGACTTTAGCCTTCCAAGCTAATAACTCGGGTTCAAATCCCGATCGGTGCATATTGTTTTTCTAATAATCAGAAGAGATAAGAGTACCACACTCAGGATTTCGAAAGTTTGCAATTACATAATACTTCGTATGAAAAAACGAAATTTTTCATACAGTATCTATGAACCAATTGGTTCATGATTAGTTTCACATCGCTAACGAGATATTATATATAGTTTAAATAAAATACTTATATACTATGTCGTCATTAGAAATCTTAAGCAAAATTTCTGTTTGGATTTCGTCTGGATTTGTATGAGAAAAATGTTAACAGATTTACTTAAAGAACTTAATAAAGCATATTCTAATTCGATACCGATAAGAACTCTAATAGAGAATGGACATGAGATTACAGTTATAAAAGATGCAATAAAGGGCGAGCTTGTTGAACGTATAACAATCCCTTCATTAGTAGATGAACCTAATTTAAACAATAAGGAAATGGCTCTGAAAATATCTATCAAAGGAGAAGAATTCTTGGAAAATTCAAAACATGATAAAACCATATTTGCTAATCCTTGGATTAAATACATTATAATCCCCTTGGTTGTTACGATTATTGCAGGATTAGTGATTTTATATTTTCCAGGAGAAAGAGGAACAAATCCAATTTTTCAGAATTCGAATAGAACTACCATAATTACAGACTCCCCAAATAGTAGTGTTGATAATAGTATCACTATTAACAACTTGACTATTGTAACCGACAAAGAGGCATTGGGGATAAGAGAAAAAGATGGTTTATATCAAAATGGTACAAAAGTAGGCAGAGTAATTAATTTCGTTCCGAATGAAAAAGAAAGTACATTCACAATAACTGAGATTGATTTTGATCAACCAATAAGGAATCAGGATACTGTTTGGCAACCCTACGAATACCAAAATTATGTTATTAAAATACAAAATATAGAAAATTTGGTAACCATTGCTCCTCCTGGAGCTGAGGGAGTAAGTGGAATAATTCTCGACAAATTAAAAAATAACGGATAAAACCTCTTTTCATTGGGGAATTCTACATCGCTGTTGACAGGAGTCTCTGACAGGTTTATAGACGCTTTTTGTGGGAGAGTTCCCCTGAGGTTCTTACAAGGAATTACTCCGATTTCAGGTCTGAAGTCATGAAAGAGATTTATGAACTGTTAAACTCAGGTTGTAATATATCCATATCATATGAGACTTCAAAAAATAATAAATCTCAGAAGAAATCCCATCACTTCTGATTTTTCTAATTATTGCAGGTATATCCAGTTCCAGGGGGCAGTTCTCTTTGCATTTACCGCAGGTTAAACAAAGCTCCAGCTTCTCATTTTTTTCATTATTGGAAAGAGAATAATAAGCGATACCCTTTCCCCCGAGGTTATTATCGATAGCGTATTCATTGCCAACCGTATTATACATGGGGCAATAGATGAGGCAGTTCCCGCAGCCGATACAGTATAAAAGTTCTTTAAACCCCTTCCTTGCAAGCTCGCTCCTTTTATTATCGACCAGTATCAAAGTAATTTCAGAAGGGCTGTGAACCCCCTTGATAAATTTCTTCTCAACATCTGCGGTCTTGCTCACGCCTGTTATTACTTCAAGAAAAGAAGGTATTAGTGAGCCTGTGGCATTGAATGCCAGGATTTTTATCATGTTAACCGCATCTTCAATGTCAGGGTAAATCTTGTCTATTGACGTCACTACTATGTGTTTTTCCTTCCTCATGACTTCATAGATATTCCCTTCATTATGTGTCATCAGGATAGAGCCTTCCTCGGCTGTAATGGCATTGGCTCCGGTGATGCCTATCCTTGCTTTATTGATATTGGAAATCACATCCTCCCTCACCGTTTTTACAATTTCTTCGGGAGTTCCTGTGAGAGGCACACCGTAGTGCGCAGAAAGCCGCTTTGCAATCTCTTTTGCCGAGAGATGCGCCACAGGTCCTGTAGGATGAGAAGGTTTTGTGCCCAGGAGCTGTAAAATCCGATCCCCGATATCTGTTTCGACTACTGTTATCCCCTTTTTTTCAAGAGCTTTTGTTAATTCAATTTCTTTTGTGACATTGGATTTGGATTTTACAACGAGTTTCTCATCTCCCAGCTCATTTAAAATAATATCTATTGCTTCCTGTTTTTCTTTTACGAGATGGACTTTTATGCCATTTTTCTTGAGGTTGGCAATTGCTCTCGCAAGAATCTCTTCATTCCCCACACATAGTTCCCGTGTGGCTTTTAGTCTCTTTTTTCTTTCGGTGAAGCGTGCGGGGAGGTTCAAAGCCTGCTTTTCCTTAACAGAGTTAAAGGCTTTTCGAAGAGCAATGACTTCTTCGTGGTTCATGCTGGTTCTCTATACTTACAAACAATAAATAATTGCCCCTCAAAAACGATTTTTCTTGAGGTGTTTCTCGATAATCCCCGGCCATATCGATGCCGATACAATCATCGACAGTATGAAAACATACACCATGCCGGCATACACATCCACGGATTTGTACTCCGTTGGATTTGCGGGATTTGCGCTTACCTTCTGCATGGCAAGAATATAGAACAGTACCATTATAACAACCGAAGTCGCAAGGCTTGCAAGAACGCTGTAAACCCCAAGTTTCTTTTCCATATCAATCACCCTTTAATTTGATGCGTTTCATGAGCAGCGTGTTCATAGTCACGGTGACAGAGCTTGCAGCCATCGCAGCCGCGGCAAGCGCCGGGTTAAGCAAAAACGGCGGGTTTGTGAAAGGATACAGGATGCCTGCTGCTATCGGGATTCCCACTGTGTTGTAGAAGAAAGCCCAGAAAAGGTTCTGCTTTATTTTACTGAGTGTAAGCCTGCTCAACCGTATTGACTTCGCCACATCGCGCACGTCGTTCTTAATAAGCACTATCTGGGCAGATT
This sequence comes from Candidatus Methanoperedens sp., assembly GCA_049299995.1. Taxonomy (GTDB): domain Archaea; phylum Halobacteriota; class Methanosarcinia; order Methanosarcinales; family Methanoperedenaceae; genus Methanoperedens. The sequence continues at coordinate 699 of JBAQYK010000479.1, read as the reverse complement.
CGATAGCCACATCAGTACCGCTCCCTATGGCTATGCCAACATCGGACTGCATGAGAGCCGGGGCATCGTTTATCCCGTCGCCCACCATCGCCACTTTTTTGCCCTCTGCCTGGAGTTTCTTGATTTCCGCCGCCTTATCTTCGGGAAGAACCTCTGACAAAACCCGGTCAATCCCTACCTGTTTTGCGATTGCATCAGCCGTTCTCCTGTTGTCGCCCGTTATCATGGCAACAGAGAAACCCATACTATGCAGTTCACGCACAGCCCGGGCTGAATTCTCCTTAAGTGTATCGGCAACCGCGATTATGCCCGCTATTTCGTTATCCAGCGCCACGAGCATGGCAGTCTTCCCCTCATGTTCAAGTCCCTCAAGTATGCCCGAATGCGGCGTGATATCCATTCCGTACTCGGTCATCAGCTTGCGCGTCCCGATAAGCACTTTTTTCCCACCGTACTTTACCTCAACGCCGCGTCCCGGTATCGCCCTGAACTCCTCCGCATCCGGCACGTCTATGCCGCGTTCTTTTGCGCCTTTCAGGATAGCTTCACCGAGAGGATGCTCAGAGCCCTTTTCTGCAATAGCAGCAAATCTCAGCACCGAATTCTCAGCGCCTTTTATGGCTATCACATCTGTGAGCGCAGGCTCGCCTTTTGTAAGCGTGCCGGTCTTGTCGAACACGATTGTATCCAGCTTTTGCG
>JBAQYK010000478.1:0-4062 GCA_049299995.1 Candidatus Methanoperedens sp. | reverse complement strand
ATCAGCAGCTGGACGATAATCGCAAGTACAAGTGTCTTCTCCTGTAGAAGTGAGCCCATCTCCTTCTTTGCTATAATCATGGCTTTACCCAAAAATAACACCCCATACAAGGTAAAGATTATATGCGGCATGAATTACCGTGGCAATTATTACAGAAAATAAATAATTCCCGGTTCCTTTTAAACTCAATGAAGCGGCAGTAGTCGAAGTGACATGCAATAGTAAGGGATATATCAGAAGACCGATGCCCATCACAGACCCGAAGACCGATCCTGCGATACTTGCGATGACAAGCAGCAGCAGGAGTTTTTCACCCGCGAAAAATCCCGCGCCGGATAGAATCCCGAATTTCAAAGCATTGCCCGTGGTAAAAGGTAATATTTTCCTTGAAAAAACCGTATAAATTCCTGCAGATTTTACCACTTCCTCGATAAATGCGGCAAGCAGGATAAAAACCAGTATCCCGATACGGATAGGAACATTGAACAGCAGGACTATCAGCATCAACTGGAGTGAAAATACAAGCGGCAGCAACGCAATACTTAAAAAGAAAACCGGCATTGGCGCACGGTTTATGAATTCCTGGACTGAATCCAGCAATTTACTCCTGATCGGCTTCTGGGTGAAGAGGTCTTCTTCGCGATAAATGAAAATACCGAACATGAAAATCAAAATAGATACAAGATAGAGCGGCGTTGTTGAAAAGAGATATTCGCTTGCAGAAACGGTTTCGTTCTCAAGAAGTTTTACTACAAGAGTTATCGGTGAGATGATACTGATGGCGTGTATATTGGCAAACATGGCAGGCAGGAAAATATATCCTGAGAGAAAAACCGACAGGAAAATAAGCACAAAAGTAAGTTCCTTGAAGCTGCGAGCTATTATTGCTCCCATGAAGGCGGTTGAAAGAAAAATCAAAGCAACCGGCAACAGCATCAAAACTATCCATATGCTTCCCCCGATATTAACAGCAATAACAGCTACCAGCACAAGCGTAATTAAAAGATAGGGGAGAAACTTACCGAGCACAATCTCATAGGGTTTCACAGGGGATACAAGCAAAAGTTCGCCTTTTCGCTTCACTCTTTCTTCCATTATACTTGATGAAAAAAATTGCGCTATAAAATATATCGGAAAAATAAAAATAAAACTCAGGACGACCGATTTAAATGGAATCGGGGGGTTAAAATGGGATGGCGTTGCAAGAGCCTGTTCTTTGATTGGAGAACGCAAACCATTTTTTAGTTCTGTAACTTCCCTGATAGACGGGATTCCTGCTTTTTCGCCGGGTTCTGATGTAATTGTTTTTTCTATGACAGGAGTTGAAGTTGCTGTTTTTTCTGAAACCGTTTCGATTTCAGGTAGTTTTTCTACAGACAGGGGCTGGAAAACCTGTTGTCTTTCGATGTTTTTCACAGTTATCCATACAGGAAACGTATTATTCAAATCATTATATTCCAAAAGCCTTGCTTCATCATATCTCAAAATGGCTTTATCCAGCGAATCGAGGGCTGAAATGGATTTTTCCGAATTATGGTGGTAGAGACTGGTTCCTATTATAAGGAGATCAAAACCACCGTGTTCAAACAGGTATCGCGCCCCTGCCTCATTCGCAGTATATACCTCAAATTTGTCGTCTGTATTTATGATTGAGGCAAGAGCCGGGTCAGTAACTGCCACTTTATAGATATTGTCATTCATGTGGAGACCCCGCTGTGACGCAGAAAATGAGGCAATCACAATTAAAATAATGAGCACGGCTGAAAAAACAAGAGTCTTTTTACTGAAACTCAGCCCTGTTCTCCTGAATTCCCATTTTGAAATCGTTAACAGACCCATTACTTTTATATTACTTTATAATTAAATAATACTATCCACGGGTCATTTTAAACCAAGTTCTGCCCTGCTAATCCCATCAGGCAAATGTTTTATTGTGAATCCCAAATCTTCACACATTTTGAGCATTTTCTTATTATCGGTTAAAATTATCCCGAAAATATTTTCCAGTCCTTTTTCCGCCGCTATTCCTATAACAAGGTCAAGAAGTTTATAACCCAGACCTTTTCCCTGGTAATCATCATGTACAACGACAGCGAATTCACCGGTTCTAATATCCGGTTCGATAATGATTCTTCCAATGCCGATCATACTTTTTTTATCTGGTTTTTTTACCTCTGCAATGATTGTTATATCCCTGTCATAGTCTATGTTACAAAATCGTATGAGCATCTCATGTGTTATGTTCTTTATGACATGGAAAAACCTGTTCCTTAATGTCTCTTCAGATAATGTGGTTAACATCTCCAGCTCCAGCGGTTCATCTTCCGGTCTTATCGGTCTCAATATCACTTCTGTCCCATCCGTCAGCTTCCAGGGCATTACATACTTTGTTGGATATGGTGTAATCACAAGGTGCGGATATTGGGATGTATATTCAAGCGCATCTTTGTCGATGATAATCCTTGCATCCAGCGCATACGCTTTACCATCGGAAATGGCTATCGGGTTTATGTCCATCTCCGCTATTTCAGGGAAATCCACTAAGATGTTTGAAAACGCGACCATTATTTGCTCCAATTGCCGGATATCAGCCGGCTGTTTGCCCCTGAACCCCTGTATCATCCTGTATACTTTTGTTTCTTCCATCAGTCTTCTCGCCAGGGTCTGGTTCAGGGGAGGAAGACCTATCGAGAAATCACCAAAAATTTCAGCGTTCACCCCGCCCAATCCAAAAAGTATCACTGAGCCAAAATAGTTATCCTTCTTTGCGCCAAGCATTATCTCGTAATCTATTTTCTCGATCATCTTCTGGACAGTCGCTCCGGATATTCTGGCTTGCGGGGCTTTTTCTTTGACCCTTTTTAACAACCCGTCGTACTCTTCCTTCAGTTTTTCATCAGAGTTTATTCCGGTTATGACACCACCAACATCGCTCTTGTGAGATATATCCAGAGATGATATCTTGAGCACAACAGGATATCCTATTTTATTTGCCAGGATTATTGCTTCTTCAACAGTTCTTGTCAGGGACAATCTTGTTGTCGGTATCCCATAATTCAAAAGGAATCTCTTTGATTCATCCTCGGTGAGGATGTTTCTGCCCTCTTTGACGACTTTTTTAATAAGAGCTTTCAGGTTACTTTTTGGCGGCATCTGGTCTACAGGCAATTCCGCAGGAGTTTCATACAGCAATTCAAGATTTCTGCCATAACTATGCATGTACATATATGTCTTAACTGCTTCTTCCGGTGTATCGTATGTAGGTATGTCGTTCCGGACAAAAATATCCCTGGCTGTTTTGACCCGTTCCCCGCCCATCATTACAGTTAGTATCGGTTTGAAAGCTTTTCTGGCTATCTCAGATATGGTTCTTGCCAGGTCGTCAGGCTGTGTTGCGCCCTGCGGTGTGTATATTACAAGGATGCCGTTCACTTCAGGGTCTTTCAAACAAACATTCACTGAACTGACATATCTTTTGATATCCGCGTCTCCCAGCACATCGATAGGGTTGCCTTTGCTCCAGTATAGAGGCAGGAATGAATCCATTTCTTTTATATTTGCATCAGATAGTTTTGCAAGTTCTCCGCCCAATTCTATCAAAGCATCCGTCGCCATGACGCCAGGACCGCCGGCATTTGTTACGATAGCAAGTTTCGGGCCTTTTGGTAAATGTTTAGAATCAAGGACTTCTGCGGCATTGAATAGATCCGCTACTTCTTTTACCCTGACAGCGCCTGCCCTCTTGAATGCCGCATCATAAACCCGGTCATCGCCAGCCATAGCACCAGTATGCGACATAGCTGCTTTCGCGCTCTGGGCGAACCTTCCGGTCTTTACTATGATAACGGGTTTATTACGCGCGAAACCTTTTGTTGCGCTCATGAATTTTTTTGCGTTCCCGACGCTTTCCATGTATATCATGATGCTTCTGGTGTTGGGGTCCTCGCCTAAGAAATCTATCAGGTCGCCAAAATCCACATCTATCATTGAGCCAAGCGACGCGAACATACTGAATTTTATATGCGCAGTGATAGCCCAGTCGAGTATGGCTGTCCCCAGCGC
>JBAQYK010000477.1:0-3589 GCA_049299995.1 Candidatus Methanoperedens sp. | reverse complement strand
GTCATATTTTTAGCAGCACTGCTGATTCTTAGCGATGTTTTTCTTACAAATATGGTACCGAGTTACGATGATATCCCCCGGATTTTTATGTTTACGGTTATTGGTTTTTTAGTTGCTGTATTATCTGAGAGACTTGCAAAGAGTGAGGGAATGGTGAATGGACGCACCAGTGAGCTGCGGGAGAGCGAAGCGAAATATCGCACGCTGTATGAGAGTTCATCAGATGCGATTATGCTTCTGGATGAAAAAGGATTTTTTGACTGCAACAATGCAACGCTTCGGATGTTTGGCTTTTTGAAAAAAGAAGACTTCATAAAAGTGCATCCGTCAGACGTATCACCACCGTATCAGCCAGATGGCACGGATTCACTGACTGCCGCGAATAATAAAATTTCGGAGGCGTTCAGGAAAGGAATGAACAGCTTTGAATGGGTGCATCGAAGAAAGAACGGGGAAGATTTCCCTGCCGAGGTATTACTGACAGCATTCCAGTTAAATGGAAAGCGGGTTCTCCAGGCGACCGTCCGGGATATTACAGAGCGAAAGAAAATTGAGGGAGCACTTAAAAAATCAAAGGAATTTATCGAAACAGTCCTGAATAGCATGAACGACGCTATTTCCGTTATTGATGTCAATGATTTCAGGATAATCGATGTGAATACGCCTTTCCTGAAAATTTATGGGTTGAAGAGAGAGGAAGTAATAGGAAAAACCTGTTATGAGATAACCCATAAATGTGCAGAGCCATGTGCTCCCCCGGATGATATCTGCCCTCTTTTGGGGACTTTGGAAACCGGAAAATATTCAAGAGCCGAACATGTGCATTATACCATGAATGGGGAAAAGCGATATGTGGAGATCGCTACATCGCCCATTAAAGATGAAAATGGAAAGGTCATTAACGTCATTCATGTGGCAAGGGATATCACAGAGCGCAAGCAGGCGGAAGAAGCGCTGAAAGAAAGCGAAAAATATTTAAAAACGATATTCAACTCAGTCAAGACCGGATTGCTTATCATCGATGTAGAAACACACAGGATTCTGGATGTCAATCCTGTAGCTGCCGAATTGATCGGATCAGACAGGAACAAGATTATTGGTTCAATATGTAACAAGTTTATTTGTCCTGCGGATACAGGAAAGTGCCCGATTACTGATTTGGGACAAAAAGTTGACAACTCAGAACGTGTCCTGCTGACGGTCAAAGGCGATAGGATCCCCATCCTTAAAACCGTGGTTCCTGTCACATTAAATGACAAAAATATTTTTATTGAGAGCTTCACCGATATCACAGAGCGCAAACAGGCTGAGGAAGCACTCAGGCTTGCCAGAGACGAAGCGCAAAGCGCCAATATGGCAAAAACCAATTTCCTGAATACAATGAGCCACGAACTCAGAACACCTTTGAATGCAGTACTTGGATTCTCCGAAATACTGAAGCAGAAAACATCAGGGGAATTGAACGAAAAACAGGAGCACTTCATAGACAATATTATTACAGGCGGCAATAACCTGCACAATATCATCAGCCAGATACTTGAAGTAGTCAGGGTGGATGAAGGAACGTTAGAACTGCACATAGAGACGATTCCTGTTCCTGAAACCGTGGACGAGGTCATAGGCGTTATTAAGGAATGCGCTGCAAAAAAGAATGTGCTCATTGAGAAAAACCTTGACCCGGAACTGGAATATATAGAGGCGGATAAACAGAAATTCAGGCAGGTATTCATCAATCTTCTTGATAACGCCGTGAAATTCAGCAAGCTGGAAGGGGGAAACATTACAATAACCGCAAAAAAAGAAGGCGAGATGGCAAGATTCTCGGTCTCGGATACAGGCATAGGCATCAGAGAAGATGATGCGGGTAAACTCTTCCAGAAATTCACACAACTGGACATAGGAACAACCCGAAAATACCAGGGTACAGGGATTGGACTTGCGATTTCAAAGCAGCTCGTGGAACTGCATGGGGGCAAAATCATGATAGAGAGTAAATATGGTGAAGGCAGCACCTTTACGTTTTTAATACCGCTCATAGCGAAAAAAGGAGGTGAAAATAAAGGAAGTAATTGGGGAAAATGAATACACTTTTGTATGCAGGAAATTGCAAATTATAGAACCTAAGAAAAGAATCTAACTATTAAGGAGGTTAAACATGAGAGGTTTAAGAAAAGAAGTGTCTATGGGATTCACCGGGGATTTGTTCCTTGAGGGAACGCATATGTGCCTGATTTATGACAATGAAGAGCAGCGCAGGAAGATCATTGGTCAGTTCCTGGCAAGCGGCATATCTTCAGGAGAAAAGGTAGGCTATTTTGCAGACACAACAAAACCGGAAGAGCTGATAACCTGGCTGAAGGATATAGGGATGGAAATCCAGGAAATGAGGGAGGAGGGGCTATTTAACATATCCAGGGCTGAAAGCATCTACTGCCCTACCGGGAAGTTTGTGCCATCGGAAATGCTTGCAAGGCTTGGAAGCTATTATGATCAGGCAATTAATGCCGGCTATACGGGTGCGCGTGCAAGCGGAGAGATGTCATGGGCACTCAAAGGTATTCCCGGGTCGGACAGGCTTATGGAATATGAAGCGTTGATAAATATCATCAGCGAACAACATCCTGTGACCCCTATATGTCAATATGATGCCCGCCGTTTTGACGGCGCCACGCTCCTGAATGTGCTCAAGGTGCATCCCATGATGATCGTGCAGGGGCAGATAGTACAGAATCCGTATTACATGCTACCACAGGATTTTCTGGAGGAGTTTAAGACAGCCGAATAGCAGATGAAGGTTATGTTAAAGAAAAGCCAGAACAGCAGAAAACAGGATTTTAAGAGCGCTGATGCCCGTGTTCTCGGGGAAATACTTGCAGCGCAAAACATCCTGTTTGTCTTGCCTAACACGACGCGTATAGCTGAGTTTTTTGCTCATGCTATGGTTTCTGTTCCCGGGGTATTATCCTGTCACGTCTGTTTTGGAGACATATCAGTTCATGCAGGCGAACCGGCTGGTAATGTGTGCAGAGAAGATTGTGAAGCTCCCCGAAAAGAGCTCAGAGATACGATTTTTATGCCTTCCGGATTCAAGTGCAGATTGTCGCAACAGCCGGATATAAGCATTATTGCAGTGAAAACCTACGAGCATACTTTTGGCTTTTTTGTTTTTCGTATCGACACGAGAGGCGTTTTTGATTCTTACATGCCCTTTATTAATAATCTGGCTAATTACGTTGCACTTACTCTCGAAAACCGATTGCAGAAGAGCCTTCTGCAAAAGGCACATGATGAACTGGAGCGCAGGGTAGAGGAACGCACAGCCGAACTAATAACTGCAAATGAACTGCTTCAAAAGGATATCACCGAGCGCAGACGCACCGAGGAAGCATTCAGGCTCGCAAAGGAAGAGGCTGAACGTGCCAATATGGCAAAAACCAATTTCCTGCATACAATGAGCCATGAGCTCAGAACGCCTTTGAATGCAATACTCGGTTTTTCAGAATTGCTGAAGGGGAAAACTATGGGGGAATTGAACGAAAAGCAGGAGCACTTCATAGACAATATCCAGACAGGCGGTAATAACCTGCAC
>JBAQYK010000476.1:0-1571 GCA_049299995.1 Candidatus Methanoperedens sp. | reverse complement strand
ACACTGCCCGCATGCATAGTAGAGTAGGTAGTATGACCTGTGCTCATCGCCTGGAATAAAGTATATGCTTCTTTTCCCCTGACCTCTCCGACTATCAGGTATTCCGGACGCTGTCTTAAAGCAGAACGAAGCAGCTCGAACATATCTATGCTTGCCGCTTCCTGTCCCATTAATGATTCCCTGATCACGCCCGGAATCCAGTTCTTGTGATATAGCGTGATTTCCCTGGTATCTTCTATGGATATTACTTTTGATTCAGACGGGATAAAAAGGGATATTGCATTCAATGTGGTGGTCTTACCGGAAGCGGTTTCTCCCACTAATATAATACTTTTGTTATTTTCAACCTCAAGCCAGAGATGTGCCATGATTTCAGTGTTGAAAGTTCCGGCTTTTATGAGGTCTGTTGGTGTGAAAGGTTGCTCCCTGAATTTCCTTATTGTAATAGTTCCGCCATGAGTGGTTACTTCCCTGCCAAGAGTAGCCTCAAGACGGGAGCCGTCCGGCAGGCGGGAATTGATTATTGGGTAACCGGTAGAGATGGATTTGCCGCTTATCTGGGCAAGTTTCAATATCATCTCGTTTAGCTCTTCATCTTCGAAAATTATGTTCGTTTCAATATTGGCATATTTCCTGTGATACAGGTACACCGGCGTGTTTGACCCGACTACGGATATATCCTCAATCATGGGGTCTTTTATGAGCACATCAAGCTTCACGTATCCAACGTAGTTTCTCTTTATGTGATACCATATTTTTTGCCGGGATTTTTCGTCCGGCTCGATGCCATAGATATTCAATATTTTGTTAAAATTATTATAAAGGACAAGCTCCTTATTCATAAGATTGAAATCAATCTTTTCCTCAAGAAGGAAAACTTTCAGGCTCTCGTTCACATTCTTCAAAAGAGCTTCTTCGAAAGGAGTGAGGATTGGTTCTGAAACGTAATATAAATTCTTGCGGTTATTTTTGTTAAAAATTATACTGGCTAATGCACATGGCTCCGAAATCCATGACTGTTCCACAATGTCAAAATGTTCCGGCGGTACAAAACTGATTATCTCGCCATACCTGCTTGTATCGTAGACCGGTATCTCAGTAATATCCTTTTCTGCAAAACTGCTCCGTAACATTTCAAAAACAGTTTTAACCAGAAGGATTGTATTCCCGGTTCCCTGTGATTCGGATTCAAGAAGAAGCGGTTTCAGGAGTTCAGTTTCTTTTTTTCTAATAATTTCAAGAAGAGAATTCCTGTACTCAAGTTCCAGACGTTCAGCCAGCATCTTTTTTTTCTGAACCAGATTAATCTGGCGTTTTTCTTTATCCTGTTGTTTAAGAACCAAGAAATCGGATACTTCAACCAGATACTCCGCATTTGCCTTGATTCCTATGGATTCTTGCAGGTTCTGTAACTCACGCTCTTTTTCTTTTCTTTCCAGTGTGATTTCTTTTAAAGCAGATTCAGCTTCATTTAACTCTTTTAATGAGGATTGCATCTGCGATTTCTCTTTTGCCAGATATTTTTCAACGTCCTGCTCGGATACGCTGACCGGGGGCTTAAGACCCATAGC
>JBAQYK010000475.1:0-2352 GCA_049299995.1 Candidatus Methanoperedens sp. | reverse complement strand
CTCGCCGCTTGTTGCTCCGGCGCTCATGGATATTTTCTCTTCCATCAGCGTCCCCCCAAGGTCATTCGCGCCGCAATCAAGGGCTGACTGCGCAAGCTTTTTGCCAAGTTTCACCCAGCTTGCCTGTATGTTCTTGATATGGGGGTAAAGCAGCACCCTTGCAAGCGCATGAAGTTTTAAATCCTCAATTCCGCGTGAAACCTGTTTTCCGGCGCCAAGCGCGTTGTTATACGGCATAAAAGGAAGAGGGACAAATTCCGTAAACCCGCCTGTTCTTTTCTGGATTTCGCGGATTGTAAGGATATGCTCAATCCGCTCCTGCAGGGTTTCGATATGCCCGTACATGATTGTGGCTGTTGTGGGAATCCCTGCCCTGTGCGCTGTCCTGACCACGTCAATCCATTCATGCGTGGTGAGTTTATCAGGACATATCTCTTCCCTCACCCTGTCAGCGAGTATCTCGGCTGCCGTTCCGGGCATAGACCCAAGACCCGATTTCTTAAGGCACGATAACGTTTCCTTCAGGCTCATATTGGTGTTTCGCGCAGCATGGAAAACTTCCATGGGAGAAAAGGCATGAATATGAACCTGCGGGAATTCATTTTTTATGCTCTCCAGTATTTTACAGTAATTAGAAATATCCCAGTCAGGGAGAAGCCCGCCCTGTATGCAGACCTCGGTAGCATTAACAGCGACAGCGGCTCTGGTTTTTTCAAGGATTTCAGGGATGGACAGGATATACCCGTCCTGCTTCTTGAACGCGCAGAATTTGCATGTCCCGACGCACATGTTCGTGAAATTGATATTCCTGTTGATTACAAAAGTAACATCGTCGCCGACTGCTCTTTTACGAAGCCTGTCCGCAAGGGAAAAGAGAAAAGCCGGGTTATCATTGAGTTTTAGCGCATCATCCATCGTGCATTTCCCGGACTCAACACAGGTAAGTAAATCGTCATGAATACTGCGCAATTCCTGGATGCTATGTAATTTATGTATAGTACCACCAGAATTTTGCAGTCCTTATGCAATACTTACTTATATGTTTTCCGAAATCCTTCTGCGTTGGAAAGTCTGCGAATAAGAGGGGCAATCTCGCTGCAGTACCACTTTTTTTTCACGTATGCAGGGTATATGGGCAGCCGCTCCCGAAGTGGAATATCAACCATTGATTGCATCTCCATAATATTTGGCCAGGGAGATTCGGGATTGATATAGTCGATAGTCAGAGGCGAGATGCCTCCAAGGTCAGAGGCGCCGCACCTCACCAGCTCTTTCGGGTGAATCAGGTTCGGGGATACCTGTATAGCCACATCTTCAGGAAGAATCTGTCTTGCCACTGAGACCGTTTCTTTCATCTCGTTGAGCCCCGGCGCTGGCTTTGAACTCATCGTTGTCCCGGGCTTGGGGATAAAATTCTGTATTATCACTTCCTGGATGTGCCCGAATTTTTCGTGCAGTTCCCTGATTGTATGGAGCGAGCGTTTCCTGTCATCCCGGGTCTCACCTATGCCCACAAGAATTCCTGTCGTAAATGGGATTTTAAGTTCACCTGCATACTCGATGGTTTTTATACGCGCTGCCGGGATTTTGCCCGCGCAGCCGTCATGAGCCTCGATAACTCCAACTGTTTCAAGCATGAGTCCCATACTGGCATTGTATGGTTTCAACGTTTCAAGCTCCGCTCTTTCAAGTATGCCGGGGTTGCTGTGAGGTAAAAGACCGATGCCAAGCGAAAGCCTGCATAACTCTACAAGATAATCTATAATAGTATCATATCCAAGCCCGGAAAGCCATTCTTTGAAACCCTTGACTTCTTCAGGGCGCTCTCCGAATGTGAAAAGCGCTTCTGAGCATCCTGACCGGGCGCCTCTTGAGAGTATATCTGTCACTTCTGCCGGAGAGAGGAGTTTTGCCTCGGGATGCCCGATGTCCCGCCTGAAACCGCAATACCCGCACTTATTCCTGCAAATATTGGTGAGCGGGATGAAGACATTGCGCGAGAAGGTAACGAAGGGTGGGCGCATAGACTATAATTGAAATGAATCCTACATAATCATGTCGAATAATACGTTAGTTTAAAGTAACCCGAGGGATATTTAACCTGTCCCCGTGCGGGGGTAACCAAGCGGCCAAAGGTGCAGGACTTAAGATCCTGTTGCGCAGGCATTCGTGGGTTCAAATCCCATCCCCCGCATTAAATTTTATCTGCATGTTAACCAAAATACTTTTATTATTATTTAACCCCTTTATTTCGTCTGGAAAAATTAAAGTTTTATACCATGATAATGATGAAACTTCAATAAAAAATTCGTTCGTTACCACTCGATTAAATTCGTCAATACACCACAGGAA
>JBAQYK010000474.1:0-5229 GCA_049299995.1 Candidatus Methanoperedens sp. | reverse complement strand
CCATCAAACTTTGTCCGGCATTTATTACCATCAGGGGTACTGGTATCAGGAAGGTAAGCAGTACCTTTTCCCTCTGCTGGAGACCAATCCTCCATCCCAGCATATCATCCGTCATACCGATTATGGTTGCGATCAATATACTTGCTACAACTGCCATAACATCGGTTATTGAATTTGAGTTTGAGTAATAAAAAGTATCAAAGGCTATGTATATCAAGAGGGATAAAACAGCGCTGAAAATTACTACAATTCCCCCCATCTCGGCCACTTTTTTTTGATCTTTCTTATGCAGGTCTTTGCCCACGAAGCCTCTCGCTTCTGCTCTGCGAATCCAACCAGGTATAATCAGGAAGCAAATTGTGAAGCTTAATAATGACAGTATGATATAGAGTCTAAAAGGCATGGTACCTCAGATTAAGCTTTTGAGCCATATGGTGCGATTAACATAGTTAGTATAACTAACAATTATCCGCAATACTTTTTCTGATACATTTGGAACGTTGTAGTCAGAAACTAATCTAAAGGAACGTTCTCTGCCACGAGTTTGTTCTGCTAAGATAGATAATGCTTGATGAACTCGGTCTACTTCCAGACCAACCATCATAACCGCAGTTTCCTCCATACCTTCTGGACGCTCGTGGGCTTCACGAATATTTAAAGCTGGGAAGTTCAGGATAGAGGATTCTTCTGTAATCGTGCCGCTATCGGACAGCACAGCATATGAGTTCTTTTGCAGATTAACGTAATCAAAAAAACCAAGAGGCTTAAGGGGCTCAATTTTTTTATCCAGTTCAACGTTGTAAGCAAGAATTTTTTTGCGTGTTCTAGGATGCATTGACACTATAATTCTTTTTTTGTAAGTTTTTACCAACTCGTTTAGAAGATTAATTAATTTTCTAAAGTTTACATCGAAATCAATATTTTCTTCTCTATGTGCGCTAACTACAAAATAATCCTGTGCCTTTAATCCAAGCTGTTCCAATATTCTTGAACGGTTAATCTGCTTTTCATAATAAGAAAGAACTTCAAACATGGGGCTTCCAGTTTTGATAATTCGGTCTGCCTGAATTCCTTCGCGGAGAAGGTACTCTCGTGCTATATCACTGTATGGAAGGTTTATATCACTTATATGATCTACTATTTTTCTATTAATTTCCTCCGGAACTCTTTGATCAAAACAGCGGTTACCAGCCTCCATATGAAATATAGGTATTTTGCGCCTCTTGGCTGGTATAGCCGAGAGGGAACTATTCGTGTCACCAAGAATCAACAGTGCATCAGGTTTTTCTTGTTCTAATATTGGATCAATCCTAATAATAATTTGACCAATCGTTTCTGCAACAGTTCCTCCAGCAGCATTTAAAAAATAATCTGGCTTTCTTATTTCCAGATCATTGAAGAATATCTCATTTAATTCATAATCATAATTCTGACCCGTATGAACTATTACGTGGTTCATATGCCTGTCAAGGCATGCCATTACTCGAGATAATCTGATAATCTCAGGTCTTGTTCCTATAACCGACATTACTTTCATTTTTTCCATTATTTCACCTATACAGTTTCAACAAAAGTATCGGGGTATGCAGGATCTAAAATCTCATTAGACCAAAAAAGAGTTATAAGATCATTTCTCCCAGTGTTAGTTATATTATGTGAATGAAGCGTCGGGATATCTATATATTGTGGAGTAGTCCCCTCAACGTTGAATTTCACTACGTTACTTGAAAAAAGTTTTCTTATGCAGATTTCAGCCTGCCCACTTAAAACAAGAAAACGCTCAATTTTTTTTGTATGATAATGGTTTCCCCTTGTAACTCCTGGTCTTGTAGTTGAAATAAAGGTTTGTCCGCCATTTGAGCTTTTTACAGCCTCAAAAAGGGTGCCACGACTGTCATTATGTGAAACAATTGGAACCGGATATCTAGTTGGATATAGATACGATCTATAAGTGTTGAAAATGTGCAAATTAAAATCATCTCTTAAATCGGGAATTATGTGCTGTTCATACAAACCGGCGAAGTTTTTTAATTTTGCCAATAATTCGCTGACAGTAATGTGGGTGCCTTTCAATAAAACATCTCCTGCCTTACGGGTGTTAATTATATCATATATTTTATTGGCAACCTGTTGAGCATGAAGCATATCAAGGGTAGTATCATTAACAATCTCAGGTTCCTGTCCATTAGCTAATTGATAACAAAAAGTTGATACAACCGAATTATAAAATGGTTTACCACTTTCGCCGAAAACATTGGGCAGAATCATATTGGTAAACAGAGCACCGGTTCTTTCAGACCATTTTTGAAATCCCTCAGTACAGACTTTTTTTGAATTACCATAAACTGTATTACGATATATTTGCGTGGATGAAGCGAAAACAATGTGCGGCTTGCTCCCGGAACGTTCACATGCTGCGATCAAATCATCTGCCAGACGGATGTTAGTCTCTGCAACGTCATTCTCATCGCCGCGATTCATTCCTGCCAGATGTACAACCACGTCACTTGAAGCCACAAAATTGTACAGTTCTTCTTTTGAGGCAAAGGTTGCACGATTAGCCTTAACAACCTGTACATTCGGCTGTTTGTATAAAAAAGCATGAAGATGCCAGCCAATCAAACCTTCAATCCCGGTGATACCGATATTTATCATAAGAACTCGCTTACAGGTTAAATAAAATTGAATAAATTGTGCTGATATCTACGACTTATGTTCATAGAGCTAAACATAAGCATTTCCATTCAGTTCTGACCTAACTTCAGGTAACGTTAGCAACAGTTCTTCAACTTCTTTTACACTCAATCTATAAGTATTATGTGATGTATAATCCTCTAGCGAGGCTTTTTCTAAACTTCCATTTGTAAAATATTTATTATAATTTAAATTCCGATCATCCATCTTTACCCTGAAGTAATCTCCCATATCCTCAGATTTTCTCAATTCTTCGGCTGTCGCAAGAGTTTCATGTATTTTTTCGCCATGCCTTATTCCTATGGTTCTTATTGGCACGTCAGCGTTAAAAATGTTTTTCAATGCTGTAGCTAGATCGATAACCGTACTAGCAGGAGCCTTTTTAATAAAAAGGTCTCCCTGCCTTGCATTGTTTAAGGCAAACAGAACCAGATTTATCGCGTTTTTAAGAGTGAGTAGAAAACGAGTCATAGTCGGCTCAGTGATAGTTATAGAATTATTTTCTTTTATTTGTTTTATAAAAAGAGGAATGACCGATCCTCTGGAATACATAACATTACCGTAACGGACATTAGATATTATAGTATCATCATCGCTTAAATTTCTAACTGCTGCCTGTGCAACCTTTTCCATAAGGGCTTTGGTCATGCCCATGGCGTTTATAGGTTGCACTGCTTTATCAGTGCTCAAACAGATAACACTTTTTACTTCATGTTTAATTGCTGATTCTATTACATTGTTACTGCCTGTTACATTTGTCAAAACAGCTTCCATGGGAAAGAATTCACAGGAAGGAACCTGCTTCAAGGCTGCAGCATGGAAAACAATATCCACATTATTCATTACGTTATTAACGCTGTCAATGTTTCTGACATCACCAATATAAAATTTGACCTTTGGATTATTCAATTCGTTTCTCATCAAGTCTTGTTTTAATTCATCCCTGCTGAATATTCTTATCTCTTTAAACTCATAATCAATAATATTTCTTAGCAGCTCACCACCAAACGAGCCAGTTCCTCCAGTGATAAGAATTGTTTCACCTTTGAAGTTATTCATTAATTTCAGCTTCTCCTCTGTGCTATTTTTCAATATTTTCCTTTTCCTTTAATTCTTTGCATCCATCTCTCCAGCTTATTAATCAGCATAGAGCGCTCAAAATGTTTCTCATAATAGCTTCTTCCTCTTAAGCCCATGTTCTCAAGTTCAGACTTGGGGGTGTTATATACAGTCAAGATAGTTTTAGCTAATGCATCGGGGTTTCCTGATGGGCATGCCAATCCAGCGCCTGATTCTGCGACCAGACGCCCTCCTTCTCCATCAAGGGCTGCAATAATTGGTTTTCCACATGCCATATAGGATTGAAGCTTGCCTGGCACGGTCAGCGCAAAAATTAAATCGCGTCTCAGCGATACCAGCATCACATCAGCCATAGAGAAAAAGTGCGGCATGGCTTCCGGCGGGTAGCGCCCAAGTAAGTGTACTCTTGAAGTTAATCCTCTTGTTTCTACGCTTTTTTTAACCCAATCGAACATGCGACCATCACCAAGTATCAGCCAATGAATATCTTCGTAATCCTTAAGTTTTTCTGCGGCAGCGAGAATAGTACCAAAATCTTGCGCTGCGCCAATATTTCCTGCAAACATAATCCGAAACCCTGTCGGTATCCCTTTGGTTTCTTCGAATTCTTTGTTTAGCCACGCTGGCTGGTATAGTTCTTCAGCCCAGTTAGGAAAGTAACAGATCTTTTTTGCCGCCCCGGCCATGAGCTTAACATTTGGAATAAATCCTTTAGACGATACAAGAATATAATCGCACTGGTGGTATATAAAACGAACCAGATATTCTACAAGGTGCAAGACCTGAGATGATTTTACTGCTCCGGTGGCTGAGAGACTTTCCGGCCAAAGGTCGAGTACCCATAACATGATCGGGACTCTTTTTAACCTTTTCAGTACAATAGCAGGGATTCCCACAGTGATGGGTGATGTCTGGAAAACAAAAATTACATCAAACTTTCCACGGCAGTAAATAGGTGCCAGAAAGCTTGCAAATAAGGCAAATGAGAGGTAATTGAGAGACAATCGCCATCCTCTCGATTTTCCCCGAGGCAACAGGGGGGCACGAAAAACTTTTATCCCTTTGTAATATTCAAATCGTTTTTTAAAAAATCCATACCCTGTAAAAAAACGCCCTTCAGGATAATTGGGTATTCCTGTCAATACCACTACGTCATGACCTTTTGCCTTTAAACCCAAAACCAGATCGTTGATACGGAAATTTTCCGGCCAGAAATACTGAGTAACTACCAATATTTTCATTTCGCCTTCAGATCTTCGGTCTATTAATTTTGTATATTTTGTTTTTAAGTCATTTGCTTCTAAAACTTTCTATGGTTTTTGCCAATTCTGATATGGTTCTTTCGGCAGTAACATCCCAAGAAAATTGTGCAGCACGTTTTCTTGCGCGTTCAGAGGCTTCAGTTCGTTGATGGCTGTCCCAAGAAAGTGTATTTTGAATTGTCTCTGCCAGGGC
>JBAQYK010000473.1:0-4440 GCA_049299995.1 Candidatus Methanoperedens sp. | reverse complement strand
CACAAGCTCGGAGCGCCCTTTATAGTCCACTACAATCTTACTACCAGGGTAGATTATCTCAAAACAATAGGTATATCCCTGCTTAAAATCTTCAAGGTCAAATTTCTTTTTCCGTATCCAGTCAGTCGCCCAGATCGCAAACTCAGAATTAAATGCCCCTCTGGAAGCAATGGCGACTTTTTCACTTTCTGGATAAAGTATTCCAAGGACGCCATCGGTTTTTTCAGTAATCACCGGGATTTCAGCAGGAAGGTTTGTTATTGTGGTTTCTGGGACCTCGTTCAGATTGAAAAATTTAGAGAATGGTTTTGATAATATGTTATGCTCAGAATCTAATATAAGACCCCGGCATATAGTCGTATATTCATCCCACAACCTGTTATATTGTGTTTTTGCGGTGTAATTACATATTTCCAATTCAAGGAAAGGATGCTTACGTATCGTGATTAGTCCAGCCTCCTTGCGCTTTATTAGTTCCTGATAATCTTCTGGTTTCACAAATCTCATTTTATTCATCCATGTATTTTAGTTTTTTCATCACCAATTATTTGTATTCTATTATAGGATATGCGAATGCTTGGTTCGGAGATGTGGATTTTTTGAAGAAAATATCACACAACCAACCCGATGCCAAGTTTTTCGTTTAGTTCTTTGAAATTGTTCCGGAGAGTTACTTCGCTGATCCCTGCGGCTTGACCTACTTCCCGCTGCGTTTTCCTATTGTCGCAGAGGATTGATGCTATATACAGTGCCGCAACAGCTATACTGTAAGGGTTTTTCCCGTTTGTGAGTTCTTGTTCAGATGCCCGATTTATTATTTCGACAGCTTTTAACTGGGCGCTTTTATCGAGATTTAGCTGCGTGCAGAGACGTTGCACGTATTCTATTGGTGATGCGGGTGTTATTTTCAAACTGAGAGCTTTTGAGAGCAGCCTATAGGTTCTCCCAAGTTTGAGTCTATCAATTCCCGAGATATTGCTTATTTCGTCCAGGGTTATTGGAATATTATGCCCCCGGCATGCTGCATATAGCGCCGCGGCAGTTACAGTTTTCATACCTCTACTTTTAGTGAATCCTGCTTCGGCAGCTCTGCGGTATATGATATCGGCAGTTTTTAGTATATTCCGCGGCAGGTTAAGAGCGGTTCCCGTCCTGTCAAGTTCGGGATAGATGAAGTCCGATTTTCTTTCTCTGTTTTCGCTATTCAAATCTATGGAGGCATGTGTCTTGTTGGTCAGCGCAACTTCGTTCAATTCGATCATCAGGTTAGATACAACTTTATGGGTTAATAGAGCCGATCCAAGCGAGGTGAAAGTATTATTTTGTATGGAACTTGATTCTTGAGCTTGAAACTGTGTCATTATAATAGCACACTTTCTTTAAAAGTATGCTATTAGATCTCAATCGAAAACTGATATTATTATTTTACCCTACAAAACAATTTCAGTTAAGCAGGGCACTCGCCTGCGTCAAGTTTTTCCATGATGGTATTTATTAAATTGTCTTTGCGCTGCAATCTTTTTTCAAAGTCCATGTCATCCTCTTTGTCCAGTCCTATGTTTGTAAGCATATCTTCGTTAAATATCAGCATTGGTAGGTCTTTTCCACACACATCCGGGACTAGTTTAATTCCTTCGAATTCATTTTCACTTACAAGCGTAATCAGCTTCTCCGGGATTGTGTATCCTTTCTTTTGAGTATCCAGTTTCTCAAATAATGTTTCGAGGCAAGTCTTCACTCCCCGGAGCGGTATCTCTTCCCATTTACAACTGCTGGAGCGTGAATATTTATCAAAATGCGATGTGTTTTTGATATACTGTCCGCCGCCGGCATTTCCTGCCACAAGCTGCATTTCGGGCAGATCATGCAAACCTGTTTTTTCAATGTAATTATCGATGCCGTGTTTTGGTATCATGCCAATATAATAAGCCCTGATGATTTTGCTGCACACAGGGCAGATATATGCGGAAATGAGGTCGAAGGTTAAAGGCTGTGGAGTTCCTTTTTCTTTTCTTGCCTGGTATGGTGTAAAGAAATGTATCTTTTTCTGTTCGGAATCTATTTTAATCATACATAATCGATTATATGTATGGATTTTTTGGGGAATTCAATTCAAACAGGGTATTAAAGATTCTTGGTTCCGGTCTGCAGGTCATTTTCTTCTCACCTCAGGTAATCCTCAAGCGTAAGTAGATGTTTGGCTTGTCTTTCAAATATGCGCTCTCCTTATCACGATTAATAAACTTTCGGAACCAGGTCATTATGATTTAAATCCGAATCTTATTTAGGATTTTTTTTTCACAAGAGTATTCCGCAGGACGTTTAATCTTTATACAGGTATAGGTTTCAAGTGTGAACGTATGTGAGGGGTGCTCCGATTCAAAGATTATTAACATTCCTTTCTGTCTGGCAAACTCTATCTCCCTCATGGCCCCTGTTGAACGCGTTGAGCTGACCATGGCATAAACAGCATCACACCTTGAGAGCAAATCCATATCCATCTTAATCCATGTTTCATAATCTAGTCCTTTCCCTTCGTACTTTTCATATCCCGCCGTATTCTTGTGCGGGGTTATGACATGAAACCCGTTTCTGATGAGATTAATACTAACTCGTTCTGCATCCTCGATATTCTGCACCGTATTTCCGGAATAAGCGCCTGCAACATATAGTAGTTTTTCAATCATAACTTTTCCGTGTCGATATTATATTCCGACCCAACACCTTACCAAATCCACCAGATTTCAAATCCTCAGAGCAAAAATCCGGTATCATTGGGTGCCGCAACTATTTCTTACCGTCTCCGAACGCCGCTAATCCTGGCTCGGTTGTCTTTTCTATCTCTCCCTCACTCAGGTCATAGATATTCGCAATTGGAATATACTTGACCTCTTTTGTGGTCTTCTGTTTCTGAGACTTCTTCTCTGTCTGCACTTCGAGAAGCTCATATTCGATGTAATCATCGTTGACCTCTATTATCGTCCCTTTTACTTCTCCGGCGCCAATGCCATTTATTATGACCCGCGCCTTATCCGCTTTGTATTTCAGTAACAATTCTCTGAAGTTCATCTTATCCTCCTTTACCTTTATTGGTTGCAGTTGCACTCTTTATGTTTTTGAATTTGCTTTCCCATTTCTCTGTTTCTTTCTTTGGTCCCGCGGTACACGCAGGCTTCACAATGGGGTTCACAACGGGCTCTTCGGGTTTCGGTTTGACCGGAACTGCACTGAAGACCGACCTCCAGTCCTCTTCGCCAGCCTTTCCCGGAGTTTCGGCATCACCGGCGCCCGCTCCCTCCACATCACCCGTTTTTTCCTCCTCTTCTTTTACCTTCTCCGGCTCTGGTATGTCCTTTCTTGTTAGCAGCTCCGAGCTACCGTCCTTTTTCTCAAGAACAACCCACTTTTCGTTCTTCAACTGTTGTTCGACTGCCTCCTGTACCTTCTCTTGGGGAACGCCGGGCACAAAAGCTACTCCGGCTTCCTTCGCTGCATGATCACTTGTTAGGGCGCCATCCGGGCCTGTTCCAATCCTGTCATCCCCACGTTGGCTTTCAACGAACATGGGTATTCTTTGATTTATATCTAATTCTTTTTTCATATCTTTCTCCTTTATTAATTGTATGGATATTTTTTATATGGTCAAATTTATGATCTTATTATTCAGTCCCCGCAGATGATTAAGGAGCATCTGCACACCTATTAGAGCGACTATTCTATTTCCTTTGTCTATCCTTCCCAGCCTCAAGGAAGCAGGATCCTGACAGGAATAACAAGTGGCATCGTCTGCATCTATGAGCTTCAGATTGTATTCCTTCGCTGGCATCTTGGGAAATGCCGATATCCTCCTGCCGTCTGCTCTTAAGTCAAGGAAGTTAATATTCCTTGAGAACGCATAATTTATCACCAGCTCCCGGGTAATATCATTGTCCACGCACAATATAATGAAGTCGTACCCTTTGAGCTGTGAGACGGTCTTAACCCGCTTGCTGATAGCGGTAATCCCGAACGGCTTAAACCGTTCTGCAAGTGCCTGCGCTTTATTAAGCCCGGCTTCATCAAAAGTAAAGTTCTGGTACTTAATCTGGTCTATTTCCACCGAGTCGTTGTCTGCGATTGATATCTCTATATTCGTGTCTATCTGTTCCTGGTCTATCGACTTGCACAACTCTTCAATCAGCCAGGAGCCTATTCCTCCTGCGCCCAAAATCAACAGCTTCATGCTTACATCTCCTGTCTTATAAAATCAGCTAATAACCGGCGTGCTGTGTATAATCCCATGAGATCCGATCCGGTATTTTTGTTCATAACATTCACAAAACGAACGTCGCTGCATTCAATATTCTTTATAATATAGCTCGCGCCATTTGGATATTCGGTTTTTGTTGCTATTCCTGCGATATCATCGCTTTTTATATATTTCTCTGCGCGTTCGAGATG
>JBAQYK010000472.1:0-7779 GCA_049299995.1 Candidatus Methanoperedens sp. | reverse complement strand
GTATTATGGCTGGAAAACGCATCTGTGTGGCATCTTTGAACAGGAATAAAATACAGGCTGTACAGGAAGTTTTCCCATCCCATCTGGCAAAAGGCATAGCGTGCAGGTCAGGCGTGAGCGAGCAGCCCCGGAGCCTTGAAGAAATAATCGAAGGCGCAATATTCAGGGCAAAATCGGTCTTCGGGGATTGCGAATATTCAGTGGGTATAGAAGACGGCATAGCGCAGGTGCCACAAACGCAAAGCGGCTATATGAACTTCTGCTGCTGCGCGATTTATGATGGCAAGAGAGTATATCTTGGTCTTGGACCTGCTTTTGAGTACCCGCCGCAATGCACAAAAAGAGTGGTGGATGAGGGGATAACGATTTCAGAAGCTTTTAAGCCAATCTCGGATAAACCTGAAATCGGATATGAGGAAGGGATTATAGGCTGGCTGACGAGGGGAAGGATTAACAGGAAGGATTATACGAAATTTGCCGTGGAGATGGCAAGGATACAGTTGGACAATGCTGCGCTTTATGAAATATCGTGAGCTTTGAAGAATAGCTCACACAGGGCGCACGGGCGAGCGCGGACTGGAATGCGAAACACTTTTGGTGGGAGTGAGTCCTCTTTTCATAGTCCCTCTATAACTTTTCTGGCGCCCTCATAAACATCTACACCGAGCCACATTACCTTTGAAAGTTTATCCAGGCTCTCCAGTGCATCGCGTTTCGATATTTTCCCCATTTTAGCAGAACGCACAAGCACACCTATGGAGCCAACAACCTCCAGCCCCAAACCAATAGCAAACCTCCTTGCCGCGAGGTCATCAATAAGTACAGCGCAATTTCTTTTTTTGGCAAGCATTATTGCAGATGCTTCTCCTCTCTCTATGCCTGCGCTCTCAGCGATTTTCTTTGACTTATCATCATTACTCCGGTCTATTAATATCCAGCCATTTTCTATTTCGCCTTCTATCAAAAATGCATCTGCTGCGCCCTCGTCCTTTCCCCTGTCAACAACCTCAAGTTTGACCTCTTCGGGTATTATAACCTCTCCGAACAGTTCCTTAAGAAGCTTAAGCCGGTCGATTTTCGCAAGATGGATGAGCGGTCCTGAGTTGCTTACTGTCATTTTTCCATAGCCCACTTTATGTCCGCTTCCAGATCTTCTTTCTCGTACCTGAAAGGTATGTTGCGCTTCTTTAGCTCCTCAAGCGCTGCCCTGTATGTTATTCCAGCCTTTTTTGCTGCTTTCCAGAGTGAGATTTTCCCCTCTCTGTAGGATTCAAAGGCTTTCTTTATTCGATATTCATGCAGCGAGTCACCTATGAGTTTGCGCAGCATGGTGCCTTTATCGAGGACTTCCTGTTTGCAGGCTTCTTCTATGTCGTGTATGTATTGCTCAGGAAGGCGGATGGAGATGGTTTTCATTGTGATTACGTTTTATTATAACGTATACTTAAGGCTGTTGGTGGTGGTTTGTAAATAGTATTCAGTTAGTGAATATAACGTTTATTCAGATGACAGGCAAAACGAGGGTTCTTGCCAACTTTCGGGGATTTACGCCGTGATAGAAGGATTCAGGCGATTGCGGACTGGAATGTGAAGCATTTCGGGCGGGAGTTGGCGCAAGTTCCGTTTATTTTTTGTATTTTGGGTTCTCGTAATGCCATCTTATAGCATCTCTTTCTTCTCCAAATAGCCAGCAATCTTTTCTACGAAGTTTTTTCCATTTTCAAACATTTCTACCGCCTCATCTTCGGAAATCACAAATGTGTATTCGTAATCACCTAACTGTCTTTTTCCAAATGCGCGGCTAAGCTCTTTACTCATATCTTTCGGGAAAATGCCGGTTTTGATAAAACGCTCTCCAAAAACAGATATTACACCTTTATGTGTGGAAACAGTAATGTCCTCGGTAAGCAGCAGTGCTTCTACCGAGTAAAACATGGCATAATAGACTCTGGAAACAGAGGATTCATAGTCCCTGGATTTTAAGAGAATTTCAGCGCTTTCGAGGTATTTTCTCGCTCTTGTAATAAGCGACTCTATCTCTTTCATGCCGGTACGCCTTCTTTATGTATGTTTAACAACAGAGGACTTTTAACGGTCATGTACTTTTTTTCAGATACGGGATATACGGAGATTAAGGCATTATATTTTAGTTGGAGGTCTGTGATTATGTCTATCATTCTGTCGATTTCTCTTCCTGCATTGATCTCTCCTTCAAGCAGTACAGCAAGGTCGATGTCAGAATGTTCTTTTGCCTTTCCTCTTGCCCATGAACCGTATAGAATGATATTTTTCAGCTTCTTTCCGTAGAGTTTTTTGAGGGCTGTTTTTAATTCTTCGAGGATTGGTTTGATGTTTTCGTGCATGATATTATATATTGTTCTTGGGATTTTTAATGCTTTGTGTTTCAAGTGTAGCTTTTATGATTACATGGGGGAGAGGGCGCTGGCATGAGGATTAGAATGGCGACTATTCGGGCTTTGGTGATTGCATCATTCTTTCTCTAATATTCTGAATGCTTTGCTCAGGAGCTCACAGAACTTCCCTACTTCTTGTAAAGTAACTTCGAGTCCATGCTCTTTTGCTGTTTTTTCAATCTCTTCTAGATAAATTGTTGCAAACCATTCTGTTCCTTTGAGATTATGTTCTTTGCCTGCGTTTATCAAATCCATAAGAGAAAATAATGCCATTCTTGTCGCATTTCCAAACTCCTGTTCTGCTGACTGTTTTCCTACTTTAGATAAAATTTCTGCTATAGCCATAGTAGAATCTTCATCTTCTCTATTGGCAGTCAGTCTTCCGATTCTGTTAAGTATAGTAATAAAAAGTACTGCAATTTTATCCTTCTCTATATTTTCAAATTTCTCATTTTTGAGTATATATTGAAAACGATCTTCTACTACTTTCAATCCATATATTAATGTCTCGTAGTCGAAATTCCTTATAGAGGTGCGTATAATATCAACAATTGGCAGAATAGGATTTCCTTTATCAGATTTTTCCTGTTTTTCATCGATGGCATCTAATATGCTTTCTTTAGTTATTCTCTCAGCAAGTATGTTAATTACAGTGGAAGGCTTCAGCATCTCAAACATCTTCAACATATACGGCACCAGCGCCACAAACGCAAATACCCCAAGATAATACGAAAACGCAACCTGCCCCTCAAGATTCGATAAGCTATTCACCTGTGGATTCGCCCTCTCAATCATCTTCAGCACACCCATCCCATAAAAAATCGCAACCCCATAAATCCCCATCAATATCCACAAATCCGGCGTCCTCCTGAACACCTCAATCACCCTCGCCGAATACGACTGCGCCGCAAGCTGGACGGCAACTAAACTCAAAGTCACCACAAGCGCCACGATGGCAGCCTCGCTCTGCACAAGCGCGCTCAGCATGTAGCGGGCGCTGTCCACGTCGGTGTGCAGAATGCTATCGGAGAGAATAAACATGAAGGCAAAATATCCGATGATGAAAGGAATCAAATAGAACGCTATGCCATACAACCAGTTTTTTAATAAAGGCATGTAAGACTCATTTATTTTCATATCAGCGGATTAAAACAGTTTCAAAGATTTATAAAACTATTGAAAAGATTGAAATGCAGGAATACTCACACCGGACACACAGGCGCCGGGCAACCACCTGCGTATTCAGCATCAGCAGACACGAACTTATCAGTTATATCACCGAGGTATAACACCTGCTGCGTCTTGCTGCCGTATCTGTAAACCGTAATCCCCTTGCATTTCAGTTCGTATGCGAGCATGTACGCCTTCTCAACTTCCTTTATGTCCACATCGTTCGGGAAATTGATGGTCTTTGAGACTGCATTATCCGTATATTTCTGGAAGGCAGCCTGCATCCTCACATGCCATTCCGGCGCGATGTCAAAAGCAGTGACAAATACCCGCTTCACATCCTCCGGCACTTCTTCTATGCCTTTAAGCGTTCCTTGCTTTGCGATTTTCATCATCAGCTCCTCGCTGTAAAAGCCGCGCTCTTTTGCTACAGTCTCAAAATACGGGTTCACTTCAAGGAGTTTCGTTCCTTCCATGACATTCCGCACAAAAGAAACCGCAAACAAAGGCTCGATGCCGCTTGAGCAGCCTGCTATGATGCTGATTGTACCCGTGGGCGCTACTGTGGTAACGGTAGAGTTTCGCAGAGGCTTTTTATCCTTGTAGATGCTTCCGGGGAAATTCGGGAAAGCCCCGCGCTCCTCTGCCAGCCTTTCAGAAGCAGTATGGGATTTTTCCTGTATGAAACTCATTATCTCCTCCCCTTTTTTCAGCGCATCCTCTGAATCATAGGGTATGCCGAGCTGCACGAGCATGTCAGCAAAGCCCATAACGCCGAGCCCTATTTTCCTGTTCGCCCTTGTGATAGCTTCTATCTCAGCAATCGGATATTTATTAACATCTATTATAATGTCAAGGAACCTGACCCCTAAGGCTATGGTTTTTTCAAGTTTTTCCCAGTTGATAGAGCCATTCTTTACCATTTTCGCGAGATTTATTGAGCCGAGATTGCAGGACTCGTAGGGTAGTAAAGGCAATTCTCCACAAGGATTGGTGCTCTCCATCTCCCCAACCTCCGGTGTTGGATTGCGCCTGTTTATCTCATCGATGAATACAACGCCCGGGTCGCCTGTCCTCCACGCCATTGTTATAATAAGATTCCAGATATCTCTTGCTCTTACCTTCCTTACCACTTCCCTGTTTCGCGGATTTATCAGCTCATACTCGCCATCCTCAAGCACGGCTTTCATGAATTTATCATCCACAGCCACAGAGATGTTAAAATTAGTAAGGAAGCCTTCTTTTGTTTTTGCGGTTATGAACTCGATAATATCGGGATGGTCAGCCCTGAGTATCCCCATGTTAGCGCCGCGTCTTTTCCCACCCTGCTTTATCACATCCGTGGTTGTATCGAACACGCGCATGAAAGTAACGGGACCTGAGGCTACGCCTTTTGTGGACTTTACTATGTCGCCCGAAGGTCGAAGGCGCGAGAACGAAAAACCGGTTCCGCCGCCTGACTGCTGTATTATCGCCATGTGCTTGACAGCATCGAAAATACCAACAAGTGAGTCCTCAACAGGAATAACAAAACATGCTGAAAGCTGTCCGAGGTCTGTGCCTGCGTTCATGAGCGTGGGCGTATTCGGGAGAAATTCAAGAGATAGCAGCATGTTGAAAAATTCTTCTTCGGATTCAGGGTCAAGAGCAATGGCTTTTGCAATGCGCCTGAATAGCCCGGATGGCGTTTCGATAACATTCCCTTTATCATCCTTTAGCAGGTAGCGCCGTTCGAGAACTCGAACAGCGTTGACGCTTAGCTTCATTTCGTCGCTGACGCCGAAGAACTGTTTGGCTTTCCTTATCTGGGCGCGCTTCTCCCTGTAGAGAATATAGGATTTTGCAACAGCAGCATAGCCATTTTTAATCAAGACCTCTTCCACGATATCCTGAACGTCCTCAACTCCGGGTATTCCGGGTATTCTCTCGTCGAGAGTTTCCACGACCTGCGCCGCTATATCCGAAGCTCTCTTTCCGTCTTTGTTCTTTGTGGCGATGAACGCTTTAAAAACAGCGTTCGCTATTTTTGATTTATCAAAATCTACAAGCCTTCCGTCTCTTTTTCGGATTTTTTGCGCCATTTTTAACCCCTGGCAATATTTCCTGATAATATATTATCAGTTGTAGTGGTTAATAACTTAAACGTTTTACTATAAAAAGTCGGGATACTACAATAAAAAGTCGGGATAACAGGTGGAATAGAACTGCGATGTCGGGATATATGAAGAAATAAACTTATCATATTCCCCGCCAAAATAAGGATGATAATAATATGTTCACCATAATCACAGGCGCACAGTTCGGGGACGAAGGAAAGGGCAAAATCGTGGATATGCTCGCAAAGGACTATGACATCGTGGCGCGCTTCCAGGGCGGGGATAACGCCGGGCATACTGTCGTGGCTGAAGGAAAAACCTACAAACTGCATCTTATCCCGTCAGGCGTGCTTTTCGATGCCCGCCTCCTTATCGGTCCTGGTACTGTGATGAACCCGAAGATTCTGATGGATGAAATCGCCATGCTGGCGGATAACGGCGTTGTCGTTTCGCCGGCTAAGCTGGGCATCGATGCAAAGACCAGTATCATAATGCCCTATCACATAGCCCTTGACAGCCTTCGCGAATCAAAACGCTCCGTTAAAATCGGAACAACCAGCAGGGGCATAGGTTTCGCATACGTTGATAAAGTGGGGCGCGATGAGGTGCAGATGGCAGACCTGGCTGATAAAAGCAGGCTGCTTCGGAAAATCGGTGAGATTGCTCCCCAGAAAGAGGCTGCAATCAAAGAATTGGGCGGAGACTCCGGAATTGCGCGTTCCGAGGTTGATGAATACCTGGAAATCGGGAAGAAATTAAAACCATACATTACCGACGTATCAAAGGAAATCAATCTTGCATTAAAGGAAGGGAAGAATGTGCTTGCGGAAGGGGCGCAGGGAACCCATCTTGATATTATACACGGGACGCAGAAATTTGTCACATCTTCAAGCACTGTCGCAGGTTCTGCATGCGCATCGCTCGGCGTCGGACCCAAAAAAGTGGAAAAGGTCATTGGCGTCATCAAAGCATATATTACTCGTGTGGGCGAAGGACCTCTTCCCACCGAGCAGAAAAACGAAACCGGCGAACACCTGCGTGAAAAGGGAGGGGAGTTCGGCACAACCACGGGAAGACCGAGAAGATGCGGCTGGTTTGACCTGCCTCTTGCAGGAAAATCCATCAATCTCAATGGGTACACATGCATGGCTCTTACCAAGCTGGATGTGCTTACAGGTCTTGATTCTCTGAAGTTATGCATAGGATACGAAATGGAAGGAAAACAACTTGATTACCCGCCCGAACTTTCTGATGACGTTGCTCAATGCAAGCCGGTATATATCGAATTACCCGGATGGCATGAGGACATAACGGAAGCCGGAAGTTTCCCAGACCTTCCAGAAAATGCAAGGCTGTATGTTGAATTGCTTGAGGAATTGATGGGCGTACATATAGCGTATGTTTCAGTGGGACCGGGCAGGAAGCAAACTTTTATGAAATAGGGAGCAAAATATAATACAGGGGTAACATGGAAAAATCAGTACGGTTAAAAGTAGCAGAAGCAGACCAGCGGGATGTCGGGAAGGGCATCGTCCGCATCGATGAGAAATTCCGCAACATTATGGGCGTGAATATTTTTGACGTAGTGGAACTAAAAGGAGAACGCGCCACGTCAGCAGTGGTGGGAAGGTCGTATCCGCAGGATGAGGGACTCGATGTCATAAGAATGGACGGGTTGATACGCACAAACGCAAAAACAAGCCTGGGAGAATACGTAGAAGTAGTGAAGGCTGAGTGGAAAGAAGCAAAAAAGGTCACTTTATCTCCGGTGATTAAGAATATACATATCTATGCCACGAGTGAAAGCCTGCGGGCTATTTTTCATAACAGGACGGTTTCAAAAGGAGATATTATCTCAACCACAAGCGTGCGCAGACCACGGGAATCCTTTGGCAACGATTTGATGTTAGAGCATGTATTCCAGGACTTCTTCGGAAGCTCCTTTGGTCTGGGGGAGATAAAACTCCATGTGGTTTCGACGCTGCCTGCCGGGACAGTTAAGATAACCGATATTACAGAGATTGAACTCTTACCTGAGGCTGTGGCGCTTCCGCAGGAAATACCCGAGGTCATGTACGAAGACTTGGGAGGGATTAAGC
>JBAQYK010000471.1:0-2176 GCA_049299995.1 Candidatus Methanoperedens sp. | reverse complement strand
CGAACATGTTATCAAAACAGGAGATATTTTCCTGAGCGAGGAGAAAACGCAATATTATGATGAAATAATTTACACCAGCACGAGCAAAATACCAATCAAGGACAAGAGCGGTAATGTAGAAAAAGTCATCACGGTCATCAAAGACATATCAGACCAGAAAAAACTTGAAGAAGAGCTTAAGGATTCTTACGAGGAGTTAAGGTTAACGTATCTGAAGCTGAAGGAACTTTATAAGATAAAAGACAATTTCCTTTCAAATGTATCGCATGAACTCAGGACGCCGCTTACATCCGTGCTGGGATATACTGAACTATTGCTTGAAGAGAATATAAACCAGGAGCAGCGGCATAAGCTTGAGGTAATACTGCGGAATTCAAAACGGTTAACAAGATTAATAAAGAGCCTGCTTGACAGTACACTGATTGAATCCAAAAATCTCCAGCTTGACATGCAAATGCTGCAAATTAGCGACATTGTTTCACAGGCTGTTGAAGATATGAAAACAATGGCGTCTGTTAAAAATATTCCAATATATACTGAGATTCCGGAACTACCTCCTGTCAAAGGTGATAGGGAGCGGTTGATGCAGGTATTTTCGAATATACTGGATAATGCCATTAAATTTACAATAACAGGTGAAATAAGAATAACGGCAACAGAAGAAAATGAAAATGTACATTTAAAAATCAGCGATACCGGTGTCGGTATTCCCGAGGATAAACTTTTGCAGATATTTGAGAGGTTTTACCAGGTGGATTCATCAGACTCGCGAAAATATAGCGGGACGGGATTGGGTTTGTGGATTTCAAAAAATATCATAGATGCGCACGGAGGGAAAATCTGGGCGGAAAGTAAAAATAGAGGTAGTACCTTTCATATTTTATTACCAAAACCGGTGAAAGAATGAATAATACAGCATATAACAAAAAAGTTCTTATAGTGGATGATGAGCCTGATACGCTTGAACTTATTAAGTTAGTCCTTGAAAGCGGCGGTTTTGAAACAATGCTGGCTGCCAATGGGATGGAAGCGCTGGTTCAAATTGAGAGGACAAAACCTGATTTAGTGCTTCTTGATATTATGATGCCTGATATGGACGGGTGGGATGTTTTCAGGAGAATCAAGGAAATAAATCCAAAGATACCTATTGCTATTCTTACTGCAAAAGCGCAGAATATAGATAAACTGCTGGGGCTGCATGTTTTGAAGGCTGACGATTACATAACAAAACCTTTTGGGAAGAATGAATTAATAGGCAAGGTAAGGAAATTAATTGGAATGGACAAAGACAAAACGACCAAATATTAAAGTATAACCTGGACAATTGGAGAAATCATGCCGGAACAAAAGCAATTAAATCCTTTCTATACGCAAGAGCGGTGGCACAACTGGATAAGTAAAGTAAAAGATAGCGGTTTTAAGATTGATGATCAGCAAAAAGGCGCTGTTTTTGTTTACATGGAAGACGACATTGTTCTTGCATGTTTGAAAATAATAGCAAAATATGATAAAAACGCGATATCGCAGGAAGATGCGCTGAGATATCTTGCAGAAATGAAGGAAATAGTACTAAAAAAAATTGAACCCATAAACGAAGATATCGACATGATGATTGAATCTGTACAATTATCATTGATAGGCGTTTTTGCATCTTGCGAATGTTATATGGAGAAAGCGTTTGAAAAAACAAAGTCTCTCGATAAACTTATTAAGGGCGCGGTTGAAGCGGAAAAGGAGGAAAATATGGGGGCAGCGCTAAACTCTATTGCACAAATCGGCGCAAATATCCTTTCGGGAGGAAAGCTCAAAGAAAAGTATCTTGATGATATACCTGAAGGGCTTGTGGGAGAATGGCTCGATGGTATAGATTCTATAAGCGCTGCCATGGTAGGGGATACAAGCTATCGTGATGATGAACCCGATGAAGGTGATTGAACCCGAGTCGCGAGCCTCCCGAGTCACGCATCGGGAGGGCGTGTCCACGCATGGCAAAGCCATGCGTGTTGTATGGGAGTCGAGAACCGTTAGGTTTCGGTCTGAGAACCCGCAGGGTTTCGGCATGATGAACGCAGATTTATTGCACGGGAATATGCGTTAATCGCAGTAAATTGAAAATTACAGTTTCTTCGTCATATACGGACCCTCAAGCCCGTATCCGAACTTCCTGTAATAATCC
>JBAQYK010000470.1:0-2458 GCA_049299995.1 Candidatus Methanoperedens sp. | reverse complement strand
AAGCAAAAGAGCTTAAAAATCGCTGATTCAGCACACCGGAATCTTCCCATACGCCAGTTCCATACAAAACTCCTGAATGTTCGCAAGCTCGCTGTCAATAACCTCGTTTACTTCTTTTTCCACGCTCTCAAGCGTCCCCCGCTCCATAATCACCTGCGCCGCCGCTATCTTTGGCTGGTCTATGGGCTCACCAATCTGGCTCAAAAGCCACACATAAACTTCCTTGATGTCAGGCACGTTTGTATAAATCTCATTCGCTATCCTGTGGCTGAGCACATTGTATATCTTCCCCACATGGCTCACAGGGTTTTTACCGGCTGCGGCTTCGCTGCTCACGGGGCGGTTTAATGGTATTATCCCGTTCACCCTGTTCCCCCTGCCAACCTGACCCGAATCCGCATCCTCGGCAGAGGTGCCCGTGACTGTGAGATAAATCCCGCCCATGCCCCGTCCATCTCTGTCAAGAGTATTAAGATACACATAAGTTTCAAGGCTCGTTCTTTCCGCGGCATAGGTCTTTATCTCTTCCAGAAGCTCATCTTTTTTCCGGAAATACTCTCTTTCAGATTCGATGTACCTGTCCACAAGCGGATCTGCAATCGTTAAATGAAGCTCGTCCCTGTTGCGCAAACCCATGACTTTAATATCCTCGCCCGATTCGGGAAATCTTTTCTTAAACTCCGGGGAATTCAAATACCGCTCAGTCTCAAACACCAAAGTCTCCGTGGGCGTCATGGGGGCGTATCCCACAGCAGCCGAGGTATCATTGGCTCCGAGTATCGCATCCTTTCTTTTGAAGATATCGGTAAGCTCAGCCGAGCCTTTAGCCAGCTCGACCTGGTAATGGATGGAATCCGCATTCACAAAACGCAGATTATCCCTGAGCCACTGTTTTGCGGCGTCTATTGCAATAGTATTAACATCGATAAATTCGCCCTCCACTTCAAACGTAGCCCTGTCCCCGAAAATCAGGCGCATGGGCTTAAGAATCACGCCGCCGCCAAATTTTGTTTTCACTTCCCCTGCCACAAGCATTCCCTTATCGATATTGTGGTGCATGATAGCGCCGAATCGTTGCATGTATTCCTTGCAGAGTTCCACTGAGACCTGGTTCATTATGGAATCGCAGATATAGTCGGGATGCCCGAGTCCTTTTCGTTCAACCACTTCGACTTTCCGTTCTGTTATCGGAGTGGCGCCGAGTTCTTCTATTTCGATGTTTCGCATGTCAGTTACCTTTCAGCTTCAGGTATTTCTCGGTCAATTTTTCATAATTCTTAAGGGTATTTTTTATGAGAAGAAGGTCATCCTCTGTAGTGGTCCTCACATACCTGCACGGCACTCCCAGAACCAGGCTCCTTGCCGGAATTTTGTGACCCGGCGGTACTAACGCCCCAGCTCCGACGATTGCATATTCCCCGATTTCTGCGCCGTGCAGTATGGTGGCATTCATGCCGATGAGTGCATTGTTTTTGATAAGGCAGCCGTGCATGACGCACCCATGCCCTATTGTGACATTGTCTCCTATCTCTACATTCCTATCATCCGAATGGATGACGGAGCAGTCCTGAATATTGCAGCCTCTTCCTATGCTGATTTTCGCCCTGTCGCCGCGAATTACGGAGTTGAACCAGACGCTTGACCTTTCCCCGATAGATACATCTCCGATTATGCATGCCGTGCCGGCTATAAATGCATTTTTCGCTATTACTGGTTTTTTATTTTCAAACATATAGAGCATATTTATATGCGATTTTTTCTGCTACCCCTCTTTTAAGATTTACTTATTCGCATAAATAAGTTGTTCATATCCAGAATTTAACCCGCAACTCTCCCTTTTTGTGTAATACACAATTCAATCCCCGGTTTTTCAATGAGTAATCGTGTCTTTTTAGGATTCTCTTTTGACATGCTTATTTTTCTTCGGAAAAATTGTTATTGAACTGTCTTCAATATCGTATTGAAATGAGCGAATCTCTCACCCCATTTCTTATCGTTCTTGAGCTCATTATGGCACTGCAGGCATGAACCAGACGGGTCGATATGGCATCTTGTGCAATCCACACTTCTTGGGCGATGTATTATTATAAGATTGCCATTACTCGGTTTTAACGGGTCCGGGAAATCGTGACACTCTGCACATGCTATAGTCCCATTACGGAATACAGGAATCTGCGGCGTCAATGAGCCATGACATCGTTCACAGGTTACATTTTTATTTATCGGGCTCATGGGATGTGTATTATGGTCGATAGTATGGCATTTTAAACAATATGCCCCACCATCTACATGCTGTTTTACCTCATATGCCTGGGGGATGAACTTCTTTCCTGAAAGATGGCATCCTTCACATATATTCTGTCCCATTGTGACCAACCTTGTAAAATTTGAGGTTTTTATCTCTTCTGTCGTCGTCTCTTTTTCTGGTGGGGCAGAGTCTTCATTAATAGGATATTTT
>JBAQYK010000469.1:0-1769 GCA_049299995.1 Candidatus Methanoperedens sp. | reverse complement strand
TTCTTTAAAAAAACCGACTCTGGCTTGCCTCATAGAACATAATATCCGGGTCTATTATTGTACGATACCCCTGTTTCCTTATTTTGACGGCGAGTTCGCTGTCATCGGCAAGGGATGCCGGGTCGATTGGCACTATCAGCTCTTTTCGGTATGCTGAGAATGGTCCATGGAAAATTATTGTTGAATCCAGCCACGATTCAACTATTTGAAGTTTTGACTGGATGGAACGGTATCCTTCCTCAACTTTAGATTTATTTATTACAACCTGCTTGCCGCAGACCCCGCCAACCTCTGGATCAGCAAAGTTTGCAGCCATGTGGAGCAGGGCATCTTTGTGCAGGAAACTATCACAATCTGTTTTCACTACAATCTGGTTTTTAGCTGCCGCATAGGCTTTGTTCAGGGCCGTGGCAAGACCGGCACGCTCTCTTTCATCAATTAGCCGGATGTTGTTGTATTTTTTTTGATAATTTCTTATTATTTCAGGAGTATTGTCTGTAGAAGAATCAATTATTACAACCTCTATTAATTCATGCGGATATTCCAACTCAAAGATATTGTCTAATTTTTTACCTATAAGCAATTCTTCATTGTAAGTGGGAATTACTATGGATACCGTTGGTTTATTTTCATTTTTAATAGCGGGTGAACCTTTTTTAGCATATTTCAAAATTAGTCCGATAAGTAAGGAGTAGGGAATTAATATCAAAATAAACAGTGTTATTGGAATAATAAGGTTCATTAAATGCCTCTTTTTACAGGTATTTTCTTCATGTCACAATAAGGCTAATGTTGACCATAAGTGTTAATAGTATGCTTATCTGCGGTTTTTTATTTTTAAGATAAAAAATTACCAGTTTTCAGCCAGCACCTCATAATATGACTGCGGGTGCTTGCATGCAGGGCATTCTTTTGGCGCTTCAGCGCCCTCATGGATATAGCCGCAGTTGCGGCAGTGCCATTTTACAGTACTGTTTTTCTTAAAGACAGAACCTGCCTTTATACTCTTTAACAACTCCCTGTACCGCAGTTCATGGAATTGCTCCACTTCACCGATTTCCGTAAACGACTCAGCGACTTTTGGGAATCCCTCTTTTTTTGCAATCCTTGCAAATCCTGGGTATAGAGTCCCCCATTCAAGTTTTTCACCTTCGGCTGCTGCAAATAGGTTATCAACGGTTTTCCCGATAACTCCTGCAGGATACATTGCAGTTATCTCCACGTCACCGCCCTGAAGATGCATGAAGAATATCTTTGCATGTTCCTTTTCATTATCAGCAGTCTCAAGGAAAATTGCTGAAATTTGTTCATATCCTTCGTTTCTTGCGGCGCTTGCAAAGTATGTATAGCGGTTCCTTGCCTGGGATTCCCCGGCAAAGGCTGCAAGCAGGTTCTTTTCGGTTTTACTTCCTTTCAGGTTCATCTTAAATTATTTGGAAAATAAAAAAATTAGCTTATTCCTTTTCAAGCAGGTAGCTGCCGATTACAATCACAATCAAAGCTATTATGCTAATCATAATACTTTTTGGAGAACTGGTCACTCCTTCCACACCGCCGATTATTCCTATTGCATACAGTACATAGCCTGCCATTTTTTTAGTACAGCACATAAGACCTCCTCATTTTATTAAAAATATGATTCTTATTATAACATTTATACTTTTCTTTTGGTAGAAATTCTAAACGTTACTTATATATACAATAATGAAGTTTGAAGGCTCGCGATGGGCAGGACAACTTTTTTAATACACTAACCCCCACTCCCCAAC
>JBAQYK010000468.1:0-5684 GCA_049299995.1 Candidatus Methanoperedens sp. | reverse complement strand
GGTCAGGCTCAGGGAAATATCGGTAATCGTGCGCCTCTTCCTTAGAACGCATGGAAAGCGTAATCTCCCTCGCCTCATCGAAATGGCGCGTCTCCAGCACCACAACGCCCCCGCGGCGCAGCACGTTCTTCTGCCGCACAATTTCATAGAGCAGCGCGCGCTCAGCGCCCTTATGCGATGAGATGTTCTTAATCTCGGCGCGCTGTCCTCCCATTATGGATATGTTCGCATCCACCCTCAATGCGCCTTCAAGGTTTCCGTCGAATACATCGAGGTACTCAAGTATGTTGCGCAGCTTGTCAAGATACCGTCGCGCCTCTTTCGGGCTTCTCATATCAGGCTCGCTTACAACTTCAAGCAGCGCCATCCCCGAGCGGTTGTAATCTATGAGCGTGTACTTTGACTTGTCGATTGTTCCCTCATGCACAAGCCTGCCCGGGTCTTCTTCCATATGGGCGCGCGTGATGCCCACCCTGTGTTCCCCGTCCTCGCCTTCAATCATAACATAACCCCCGCTTGAAATCGGGAAGTCATACTGCGTTATCTGGAAGCCTTTCGGGAGGTCGGGATAATAATAATTCTTCCTGTAAAATTGCGTGTGTTCCTCTATTTTGCAGTTCAGAGCCAGCCCGACTTTTATAGCTGCTTCCACAGCCTTCTTATTAATGACCGGAAGCGCGCCGGGGAGCCCAAGGCAGACAGGGCACACATGCGAATTAGGCGGGTCGTTGTGATAATCAGTGGCACACCCGCAGAACACCTTTGTCTTGAGCTTATTCAACTGCACATGCACTTCAAGCCCGATTTTCACGCCATCAGGATTCTCGTACATCAGAAACACTCCGGCTCTCGTGTATGGAAATCCGTATTCTCTTCAAACGTGTAAGCGGTGCGCAGGATTGCCGCCTCATCAAAATGCTTCCCTATTATCTGCATTCCAATGGGTAATTTTCCCGAAAAGCCGCATGGCACGGAAACAGAAGGAACCCCTGCAAGATTTATGGGCACAGTATCCACATCAGCAAGGTACAGCGACAGCGGGTCACCGATTTTTTCCCCGAGCTTGAATGCAGGATATGGCATTGTAGGCGTAATCAATACATCAACATCACTGAACGCCCGTTCAAAGTCATGTTTAATAAGCGTCCTTACTTTCAGGGCTTTTAAGTAATATTTATCGTGATAACCGGCTGAAAGGGCGTATGTACCTAACAGGATGCGGCGCTTTACCTCATCGCCAAAACCTGCCGCTCTCACCTGCGAGAACGTGGTATGCCAGTCCGAATCCCCGGTACGAAGACCGTATCTCATGCCGTCAAACCGCGCAAGGTTGGAGGAAGCCTCACTCATGGCGATTATATAGTAAGCTGCAAGCGCATATTTAGTGTGGGGCATCGCTACCTCCTTCCAGCTTGCTCCGAGGTCTTCCAGGGTATGAATCGCATCCCACACAGCTTTTTCTACGGTTTCATCCGTCCCGTCTCCAAAGTATTCGGAAGGCACACCTATTTTTAATCCACGAACATCGTTTTTAAGCGCTGATGAATAATTTGCTTCCTTATTAATAGAAGTAGAATCCCTCGCATCATAACCTGCTATAACATCAAAAAGCGCCGTCACATCCCGGACGTTTGCGGCAAACGGTCCTATCTGCTCAAGCGAGTTGGCGTACGAGATAAGCCCGTAGCGCGAAATAACTCCATACGTTGGCTTTAACCCGACAACACCACAGAAAGAAGCAGGGCATCGTACAGAGCCGCCTGTATCCGAGCCGAGCGACAGCGGGACTTCTCCTCCTGCCACTGCTGCTGCGCTTCCCCCGGATGACCCGCCGGGCACTCTTTCCAAATCCCACGGGTTCTTGGTAGCGCCATAAAAACTTGTCTCGGTTGAAGTGCCCATGGCAAATTCATCCATGTTGGTCTTTCCAATAATTATAGCGCCGGCATCTTTTAATCGTTCAATCACATGGGCATCGTAAGGCGGGATGTAGCCTGCCAGGATTTTTGAGGCGCATGTGGTCTGGAGCCCGGCAGTCGATATATTATCCTTGATGGCTACCGGTATTCCTGCAAGCGCTCCATCGTGCCCTGTTGAATCTATCTCTCTTGCGCGGGAAAGGGCATTTTCGCGGGCGAGAGTTATGAATGCATTGAGCTTGCTTGATTCGATTTTCTCAAGATATTCGGCAACAATCTCTTCTGATGACCCTGAATGTATTCTCTCCCTTAACTCGTTGATACCTGCCATCTACATCATCCTTGGAGCCTTAAAGAACCCATCCTGCTTTTTCGGGGCATTGGAAAGCGCCTCGTCCTGCGTGAGAGATTTTCCCGGCATGTTAACTTCGTCTTCCCTGAACACATTGCTTAAAGCGAGTACGTGGTAGGTCGGCTCAATGCCTTCCGTATCAACCCTGTCAAGCTCCCCGAAATAATCAAGAACAGAATTGAGCTTGGGCGTGTATTTTTCTTTATCATCTTCGCTTAATTCAATGCGGGATAGCCATGCCATGTGCTCAAGGTCTTTTTTCGCAATCATA
The DNA here is from genome assembly GCA_049299995.1 of Candidatus Methanoperedens sp. Taxonomy (GTDB): domain Archaea; phylum Halobacteriota; class Methanosarcinia; order Methanosarcinales; family Methanoperedenaceae; genus Methanoperedens. The sequence goes on along the minus strand of JBAQYK010000468.1, from coordinate 3,142 downwards.
ATGCTCCTTGCAACGAATACCCCGTATTTAAATACGGGGACTAATAAGCCTTTGGTTATAAATTTTCATTTTTTTATGGATTTTAAAGCAGGCATTGTTATTTTTTGTTTTTATTAAACCACAACCCACATAAAAAAACAGGTTCTTATTAGAAATTAGTGGCCGGAATAATCCTATCATACTTTTTTCCTTGAAACCGGTCACTACCACCTCAACTTTACATCCACCGTAAACTATATATGTTGTTTACACCAATTGTAAAGTTTATATGTATATGAGAGGATAGGCAATGAACAGAAAACAAAAAAACATGCTGGGTATCGGGATTGTGGCTATATTAATGTTATACCTGAGTGCGCAGAGCTTCAGCAATTCCCTCTCATTTTACTACGAAGTCGGTGAGTTTGTACAAAAAACCGATTCAATTAGCGGAAAAGCGGTGAACGTAAACGGCACCATTGTAAAAGGTTCGACTGTATGGGAACCTGAGAACGCAAGGCTGACCTTCAAACTGGCGGATAATAACGCCTCTATCACAGTTGTATCAAACGAAGGTATGCCCGGAAATTACAAAGAAGGTATCCCGGCAGTAGTTACTGGATTTTTCATAAACGGCACATTCCAGGCTACCCAGGTAGTCACAAAATGTCCCTCAAAATACGGCGGAGACCTTGATCACGGAGACCATAACGAAACATAAAGGAGAAATTTCATGGAATTTGGTGAAACAACATTAATTATCGCACTGATATTGACCATATATGCGATCGCAGCGCACATAATCGGTATATGGAAAAAGAAGAACGAACTTTTCGACAGCGCAAGGATCGCAATAATCGGGATCGCAATACTGACCACAATCGCATCTATCTGGCTTTTTAATCTCTTCATTACCCGTAATTTCCAGTATGAATATGTTGCGATATACAGCAGCCTTGACCTGCCTATGGTATATACTATTTCCGCATTCTGGGCAGGCGCTGACGGGTCGCTGCTTCTCTGGGCATGGCTCATTTCCATCTATATTGCAATTATCGCTGCGCGGGGAAAATCCTACGACAACCTGATAAAACATGCAATGCCCGTAATCCTTATCACTCTTGCCTATTTCTTCTATATGCTGCTCACAGTATCCCGCCCTTTCAGGACGCTTGATTTCATGCCTGTGGACGGGAATGGCTTAAATCCCCTCCTTCAGGACCCTGGAATGCTTTTCCATCCCACCACGCTTTTCTGGGGTTATGCCGGGGTAATTATCCCGTTCGCCCTGATGATAGCAGGGATTTATCTTGCAGATGACACCTGGACATACCGCGCGCGCCGATGGGCTCTCTGGGCATGGCTCGGACTGGCTCTTGGCAACATGTTCGGCAGCTACTGGGCATATACAGTGCTCAACTGGGGCGGCTTCTGGGGCTGGGACCCGGTCGAGAACGCCTCGTTCCTTCCATGGCTCACAATGACAGCATTCTACCACAGCACCATGATAACTGAGCGTAAAGGCGGCATGAAGTTCTGGAATATCCTTCTTATCCTTTTCACATGGGAACTAACGGTGTACGGGACATTGCTTACACGAAGCGGGATTATTGCTTCAGTCCATACATTCGGGCAGTCGGTAACTGCGCCGTATTATATCAACTATATGATAGTGGTGCTTGCAGCCACGCTGGTTCTTGTCGCGTGGAAATACAACTCGATACAGAGCAAGAAGGTCTTTGAATCCTTCGTATCGCGGGAAGCAAGTTTCCTCTATAATAACTGGATATTTATGGCTGCGACCGCTTCCGTGCTCTGGGGAACCACATATCCCCTGCTTTCAGAGGCATTCCGCGGCTATAAGGTAATGGTCGGTCCGAGTTTCTACAACCAGATAAATGTCCCGCTTGGGATAGCGCTTCTTTTCCTGATGGCAATATGCCCCCTCATTGCATGGAGGAAAGCTTCGGTTTCCCATCTTAAACGCAACTTCACAAAACCCTTAGTGGCAGCAGCAGTTGCAATGGTTATCGCCTTTGCGCTCGGTATCCGTGATTTTTACGCGCTCATCGTTGCAGTTGCGGGCACCGTACTGGTCACATCCACGCACCTAATGGATATTTCAAGGATAGTTAATAAACAAAAGAAGCTGGAGGATGCGGGAACTTTAAAGAATATTTCAAAGGCTTTCTGGAACAACCGCCGCACCTTCGGCGGTTACATGTGCCATATCGCAATCCTGATGATAATCGTCAGCGCCGCTGGCGCAGTGGTGTATGAGCAGGCACAGACCTTCAACATGAGAGTTGGCGGTACATACAGTGTAGGAGATTATGACTTCAAGCTCACGAAGATCGACCAGTATGCCAAAGACAATAAAGATGTACAGGCGGCATATTTTGATGTATTTAAGAATGGGGAGAAGGTCCTGGCGAAAGCCGAAGCGCGCATGTATCATTATGCGAGGCAGGAAAGCACCAATGTCAAACCCATGGCTTACACCGTTGGTATAGATGACCTCTATTTTTCTGCCCAGGCTATAACCGCAGACAGCGCCACTATCAAGCTCAAGGTAATGCCCATGATGTTCCTGATGTGGATAGGGGGATTCTATGTGCTCATCCTGGGAATCCTGATATGCATTTCAACGGTTGTGCCCATAAGGCAGAAGAGATTATATGACGATATAAATATAAACCAAAATATTGAAAAAATAACAACGGAGAATGTACATGAAATATAAAATAGTTGCAATATTGTTTTTCATGGCTGTATTTGCAGTGCCGGTACTGGCTGTAACCGAGGAAGAAATCACCGCAAACCTGAACTGTCCCGACCAGGGAGGATGTACAATGATTGCGATTGATTGTACATGCCCGAGCGCGCTTGAGTTAAAAGATAAAGTCAGGGCAATGCTAGACCAGGGTCTTTCTGAGAAAAAGATATACAACAAACTCGTAGCAGAGTATGGAAAAGGCGTTCTTGCCACCCCGCCCAAAGAAGGATTTGACTGGATAGTGTGGCTCGCCTTGCCAGCCGGAATCATCGTTGGAGGGATTGTTTTCTATAAAATCAGCAGAAAGAGAATGGATGAGAATGATGAATTTGAATTGGAATATGAAAAATTCTTGCAGGAGAAAGAAAAATTATGAAAAAATTATTG
>JBAQYK010000467.1:0-3833 GCA_049299995.1 Candidatus Methanoperedens sp. | reverse complement strand
TATGTATTCTTTCTCTTTTTCTTCGATAGCCCCGCCAAGAACTTTTTTAAAACTGCCAAGCTTTTCTTTGAGTTTATCAAACATACAAACAGGATATTTCTACTGGGCTTGCACGGGCTGCCTGGATTGCTGGGCTTTCTGGTGTTTTTGTACAATGCCCTGGATATTTTGCAGCTCCTGGGCGAGTTTTGAAATAGTATTATTCAATTGCTCGTGATATTTGGTGAGTTCATCTTTTCTTTTTTCAAGGAATGACTTGGCATCGTCTATTTTCTTTTCCACGCTCACCCCTGACCCGATTCCAACAACTACATTACCCGGGTCAGAAAGAGTAGCTTTGACAAAAGAACCGAATCCGATAGGCACAAGAGTTTCTTTTCCAGCCGGCTCGTCTTTTAAGGCTGTAATGGTCGTAAGCGCTGTTTCCACGTCCTTGATGGTAAGTTTTATCATGTTTATCTGCTGGGCTATTGACTCTGCCTGGTACTGGTAAACCTGATGTTTCTCTGATAATTCAGCAAGCTGCTGCTGCGTTAAGATGTCACTCATTTTTTACCACTTCTACAGACTCTATTTTTATCAGGGTTCGTCTTAACCCGTGTTCACTTCCGATTAAGGAATAAGTCTTCTCTGAGGCATTATTTTTATTCGGGCATGTTATATTTTTTGTAAACCGTTCCCATTTTTGTCCTGCTTTGAAAGTTCCTTGTACAATAAAATTCATCGTATCACCTTGATAGGGGTTTGAGTTGTACTCAATCAGATATATAACTAATGCAGATGCTTTTTATTATCTTCTGGCATGAAAAACCACAGAGAACGCAGAGGACACAGAGGAAAATATCAACTTCTCTGCGCTCTCTGTGTCCTCCGTGGTCGGTTGTACTTGAATTCTACATGATGGGGATACAAACGGGGCGCTTTCAAAATAATGCCATCTCAATCGCCAGCACGATGCTTGCTCCCAGGATTGCTAATGGGGTAACAAACAACCCGATTTTCAAGAGGTCGGTCATTGTCGTGCTCCATCCGTAACGCCGCGCGCTTTCAAGCCAGAGTATGCCGGCAAGCGCGCCAAAAGTGGTAAAATTTGCACCGAGATTGGAACCAATCACGAGTGAGTAAGCCATTGCCGTATTCATCTCTTGCGTAAGCGAAGCATGCTGGATTATTGAGAGCATCATGGCTGTCATGGGTATGTTATTAACAATATTGCACATGAATGCAGATAAAAGCGAAATTGAAAAAGTGGCTGCCAGGATATTGTCGCTCATGCTGGCAAATATCACTTCGCCTATTGCATCGGCGACCCCGCTTACTTCAAGACCTTTTATCACAATGAAAAGCCCGATTACAAACAGTATCACGTTCCATGAAACCCTTTTAAGCCTGTGCGCTATGCGGCGCTCGGATATCATCAGGAGCAAAGCGCCAGCCAGTGTCACAGCAGAAAGAGGTATTTTCATGTAGTTTGCGACGCCGCCAAGAACGATGACTCCAAGCAGAACCGCAAGCCCGAGAGTGACAAGAAATTTGTTCCTGATAGGAATCCTGCCATTATCCTGCGAACTGAAGCTCTCCGGTATCTGCTTCCTGAAAATATATTTCAATAAATGATAATTCACAAGCGCTGCGGCAAGCGTGGGAAGAAACATGTATTTTGTGAAACCGAAATAATCAAGCCCGAAACTGTCACCTATCAGTATATTGGTGAGATTTCCGATGTACAGCGGCATTGAAAAAGTATTTGCCGCAAAAAAGGACGCGTACATGTATGGTTTCGGGTTAATTTTAGCGTTCTTGCAGAAAATCAGTATTATGGGAGTCGTGGTCAGGATGACTACGTCGTTGCCTGCAAAAAGGGATATGGCGGAAACCACAAGGAAAGTGTATAAAAAAAGCCGCTCTCCACTGTTTTTAGCCGCATGTATCGCACTGGATGCGCAGTACTCAAAGAACCCATAATCGTCAAGAAGGCTTGATATTATCATAAGGGTTGCAAGAATTATGACAACATTCCATGTGGTAACAAGAGGCGCAGGATTTTCCAGTGTTGAAATACCCAGAGCCTCCAGTACGTGATGCGGCTTGAGCAAAAAAACGATTGTAAGCGCCGCGCCGATTAAAGCAGCGTGGGCTTCATTGATTTTTTTTGGCGGGAAGACTATAATCGCGTAAGTGAATACAAAAACAGCAACAGCGAGGATCTGACTCAATTGTGCCTAAATGTTTTCTTCTTTGAATTCTTTGCATTCACGATTGGTTTCGTACACGTTTTTCTTTATAAGGGTGCAGGAACCATCGTATTGTTCCCTGTTGCTTCCTTTTACTTTCGTTGTGTAGTATCTGCAATCCACACAATACTTCAAGATTCATCCTCCATGTTGTGAAAAAAAATTATCATAATCTTTTTTAGTGTATAATTTAACATATAAACATCAAAAAATCTATCCGGGCTTTGTGGAAATAAATTCGAACCAAATCCTTCACTGAATTCCAATATATCCAAACTCATTAATAAATCTTACCCTTAATTTATCACATCATGTAAATATGTATACTATAGCCATTATGTTCATGGAAGGCTATTAAACCAAAATAAAATTAACTGGCAAATCAAGGCTCAAAATGACTGACGATTCCGAATTCATACTCCAAAATTTTCATAAACTGGATGGTTATCGTGCATACTTCCCTCGCAATAACCTTACTTTCAATAATCCGGTATTCGAAGATGCACAACTGAAGGTGCTGATAGTCAGGCTGTCCCCTTTTCCGAATATCCGTGAATCCATAACTCATCATTTCCTCTTCCAGGAAGTAAGACGCGCTCTTCCTTCTTCATACATCGATTATGCATTTTTCCCGAACCCGAAAAACATTCCTTTCCTGGCAGAAAACAACCTGCCGTTTTTCCTGGGTATCCAGTCCATCCGCAGCATATCGGATTTTGACATGGTGCTTGTATCCAATTCTTTTACGCTTGAGTTACTCAACCTGCCTTACCTTTTTTTAAATACCGGGATTCCTGCCCTGAAATCCAAAAGGCGGGACGTGATGCCCATCATTATCATGGGCGGCTCAAATGCGCTCATGGCGCAGTGCGAAATATCACCGGAAGGGGAATCGTTTGTCGATGCGCTCTTTTTCGGGGAAGGCGAAGGAGAAGTAAGCAGCATTGCCTCAATTGTAAACAATAACAAAAAACTTCCTAAAACAGAAATCCTGGGAATTCTTGAGAAAGAGGTACATGGGTTTTTTGACATCAGGGTGCCAATACCTGACAGCGTGAGCGTATCAGCACCGAAACCACCGCATGCGTCGCATATCCTGACCGATTATCCCATATTGAACACGGACATCGAGAACACGGCAAAGCTCCAGATTACGCAGGGCTGCTCTTGCTTTTGCTCTTTCTGTTTTGAAGGATATACGAGAAAACCTTTCAGGGAATATTCCCCTCAGGATATACTGGAAAAAACGCTTGAGATTAAATCAAAACATGCGCCCACTCAATTTGATTTCCTGAGTTTTAATTTCAACATGCACACCGGAATATCGCGGATAATCGCCGACTTAAACGAAGTGGCGAAGTTCGTGAACTTCAAAAGCCAGCGCGCCGATATAATTGCGATGCGCCCCGAGCTTCTCGATGTGGAGATTCTTTCAGGTAAGCGGACTTACACCACCGGCGTGGAAGGAATCAGCGACAGGATGAGGCGGTACCTGCACAAAAGCCTGAATGAAAATGAACTTTTGCTGGCGCTTGAACGCATATATGCAAAGAAACCGCGCCAGTTAAAATTGTTCTTTATGATAACAGGGCTTGAGAA
>JBAQYK010000466.1:0-3184 GCA_049299995.1 Candidatus Methanoperedens sp. | reverse complement strand
GTATCTGAATCCGCATTCGCATATGGAAGTGATATGCATCACTTCACCAAAAAAAGGGATGTTATCCGAAACCCAGTTCGTTACAAGTTCCTTAGAACAAAGCGGGCAGACGCTTTTAGTAACTGTTAATGGGCTTCTGTCTTCTGAATTCACTTTAACTTTTGTCTGTCTATGCGCACACCGCGCGGGGTTACAATGACCTGGTCTTCTTTTATCATGGCAATATCCCCGTGTACGTCGTTAACGACCTGCTTTAAGTCCTTGATCGCCCTGTCAAAAATCAGCTTATCATGTTTTGCAGGCGACACGTCAATCATAAGAATATTCCCTTCATAAATCTGTTTCTTTAATTGGGGCATCAAATCAAGCCCGGAAAGTTCAGCTATGCGTATAAAAGTCCCAGCAGGTTCGTCCTTAAAACCTTCTTCGAATTCCGATAAATCAAGTTCTTGATACTCTTCTGCTTCTGATTTTGCCTTTTTCCCGCTTCCAAGGAACTTATCTAAGAATTTTGCTGCCATGAAAATCACCTTTCACTTCTTACTGTTTATATCTATTTATCTATTTCTGTTCAAGATTCCATATTTCATCCCCGACATAGTGGATGGATTTGACTGCCTTGCCTTTCCCATGCGGCATGTCCTTGCCCGGCATAAGGGCTCTTCCGACAGCAAGTGCTTTCCCATGTGCCTGCTCAACAACGATAACGAGGTCGCCTTCTTTGATAGCAGGGTCAGCATCGACTATTCCGGGAGCCATTGTATCTGCGCCGTTTATGATAAACCTCACAGCTCCTGAGTCAACTGTAACCCTGCGGCGCGCGGGAGTCAATTTAAGGGCGCCCTTCACTGTCGGGAATATCTTACCTTCGATTTTAAACAACAAAGGTTCGCCGTCCACGAATATGAAATCACACTCATCAGACTCGACATATTCAAGCTTCCGATTTTCAAAGGACGAAGTGTCGCCAAATGCTTCCATAATATCATTGACAAGAGCTTTCTGGTCAGTCTTTCTCAGTACATTCCGTGATTTTATCTTCATAAAGGGTTACGCCCCTTTATGACGTCCCGAGTCACGTCTCGGGAGGACGTGTCCGGGTATGGCGTACCATACCCGTCGTCTGATAAAATTTTCTTAAAGTTTTTCATTTGCCACCAATAGTTTTAAATATTGTACGAACTACTCTGGAGCACTATTAAGTTAATGGTTTATTAATATTAAGGAGCGTTTTATGGGAAACAGACCCCTCGACATTCTAAATGATGCATTAAATAAGTCAGTATTGATACGGTTAAAAGGTTCGCGAGAGTTCAGAGGCGAATTACAGGGCTATGATATTCATATGAACATAGTTCTGACAAATGCCGAGGAAATAAAAGAGAACGAGCCTAAGAAACTTGGAACAGTAGTTGTAAGAGGGGATAATATAGTATTCATTTCCCCATAGAATATAAAAGGTGATAATATATGTCAAAAGGTACTCCCTCAATGGGTAAACGCCAGCACAAAACGCATGTAAAATGCAGACGGTGCGGAAGCGTTTCATTAAATACCCACACAAAGATGTGTTCAGCCTGCGGATTCGGAAAGACCGCGCGGATGAGATCCTATAAATGGCAAGAAAAATGCGGATATTAAGGTGACCCCGGTTGTGCGGTATAGTCGGTGTTTCATATAAAGTTGAAGCACCTGCCGCACTGTCAATCTATTATGCGCTTTTTGCTCTCCAGCACAGGGGGCAGGAGTCTGCCGGCATTACCGTCCACGACGGAACCCACGTCCAGACTTTAAAGGGCATGGGTCTTGTGCCAGATGTTTTTAACAGGGCAGATATCCAGAAACTGAAAGGGCATGTGGGAATCGGGCACGTCCGCTACTCCACTACCGGCGGCTCGAAGATCGAGAACTGCCAGCCCCTTCTTGTTAATTTTAAAAGCGGGACAATAGCGATTGCGCATAACGGCAATCTTGTAAACTCAAAAGAACTCAGGGAAGAGCTTGTAAAAGAAGGGAGGATATTCCTTTCCGACTCTGACACCGAGGTAATTGCGCAGCTCCTGGTCAAAGAACTCATGCATAATGAGCTTCTCGATGCTGTCAGGGAAATGATGAAGAGGCTCGTTGGTTCTTATTCCCTTGCAATCCTGATAGATAACAAACTGGTCATCATCCGCGACCCGCTGGGCATTAAACCGCTGTGCTTCGGGAGGATAGATAATGGTTTTGTTGTGGCTTCCGAAAGCGTCGCAATCGACATCTTAAACGGCGAGTTTATCCGCGACGTGGTTCCCGGGGAGATGCTGATATTCAGCAATGGGAGTTATGAAAGCCATCAGCTTGTTAAATCAAAGAATTGCGCTCACTGCGTTTTTGAGTATATTTATTTTGCACGACCTGATTCTGTCATTGACGGGCATCTTGTTTACAATGTCAGGATGCGTATCGGAGAAACGCTTTCTAAGGAACATCCCGTTAAAGCGGACATCGTATCCCCGGTGCCTGATTCGGGAATTACTTATGCAATAGGTTTCTCGAAGAGCTCAGGTATAGATTATATGGAAGGACTGATGAAGAACAGGTACATAGGCAGGACTTTCATCATGCCTGGTCAGGACATGAGGGAGACAGCGGTCAGGCTGAAACTCAATACAATAAAGCCCAACATCGCCGGCAAGAGCGTCGTGCTCGTGGACGACAGCATTGTGCGCGGGACAACATCGAGGAGAATAATTGATTTAATTCGCAAGGCAGGGACGAGGGAAGTGCACATGAGGGTCGCCAGTCCTCCGATTATTTCGCCGTGTTATCTTGGGATTGATATGGCTACGAGGGAGGAGCTTGTGGCTGCACATAAGGCTGTGAAAGGCGTTGAGGCTTTGATTAATGCCGATTCCCTGGGATATTTGAGTATCGATGGGCTTGTTAAGTCGATTGGGATTCCCATGGATGATTTGTGCGTGGGCTGTTTGAGCGGGGTTTATCCTGTTGAGATTCCGGGGGAGAAGTGCGGAAGAAGGCAGTTGAAGCTGAGTGAGTTTTGAGTTTTGACAGAAAACTAAAAAAGAGAGAACCGATATTAAATACTGAGGCATAAACTATGGGCATAATAAAAAGGCTGGGGCTGAATTTCTCCTGGTTCAAAAAATTATTTAAGAAAAGGAAGGCGAGAATCGGAATATAC
>JBAQYK010000465.1:0-2026 GCA_049299995.1 Candidatus Methanoperedens sp. | reverse complement strand
TTCTCAAGGTATTCTTTCTTCTCTTCCATGAGAATTTTTGCATTCTCGATATGCGGCCCGTGAGTCCACCCATGTTTTGAAGGATGCGTAGCATCAACTACATGCAAAAGCATCAATTCTTTTATCCCCGGAATCTCGCCAATGCATTCAAGTGTTTTCTGCGCATACTCCGAAAAATCTGTCGGAAATAGAACTTTTTCGAACATTTTATCCTCCCTTATTGTATTATTTCTACGTTCTTATATTTCAATCTACTGGTTTTTTTATCTCCTTAGGACTAAAAGGCTGCACTGCCTCTAATTTTCAGGAAATATCTTTATTTAAATTCCGGTTAGGCACCAATTGTTTAGGAGTTATTTTTTCAATTGAAAAAATTTTATGATGCCTAACCTTTAGAAGAAATAAAAATATTATATAATAGCCATCCTATCATCAATATTACAAGGATTATACCTATACCTATAAAGTATACTCCTATTCCAAGTTTCCTGATTCCCTCCTTGATTCGTTCCTGTATCTTCATTTATTGTCCACTGAATGTTCTTCCTCTTCCGGAAACTGGCAGCCACATACCTTGCAGGTATGGGAGAACCCATTCTCCGCATGAAAGCTCATACCTCCTGCCATCGCGATAGTGTGTCCACAGTGTCTGCATTTCATTATATTCCATTCGCATTTGTTTGATTACGACATATAGCTCGGAGCATAGAGGATTATGAAATATACCAGCATCGCTACCAGACCCAGAGGCACTCCAAGTCTCGCCCATTCCTTGCTTGTAATCCCAAGCTTGTTGGCTGAGATAATATTTGGTATATTTCCAGGTATGAGCATACCGCCAGACACAAGTAATCCCATCAGGACGCTTTTGATCTTGATCGCAGGATCAGGCAGACCTGATACTATCATTGATGGATCGACCTCTGCAGCCGCAAGAGTGGCATTGTCAAGGATGGCTGAAACCATATTCACCCAGTAAAGGGCTTCCCCTGACATTTTTGTCACATACCACTCAATTATGGGCGTAAAACCGGTTCCCAGAAGCACAAGCGCCATTACGAACACATACACCTTTGCTGCTCTGATGAGAACATCGTTTATCCTCTCATGAACATCATCTGTCACTACGATGTCACTTTTTGTCACTTCCTTTTCGTTTTTTGATGCAAAGAAAACGCCTACTATACCGAATGCCAGAACTCCTGGTATAATATAAATTCCGAGCAAATCTACAAGATAAAAGAAGCTCTCCTTCATCTTTGTTTTTATAACTATAGTAGAAAGTGGCTCACCGATAGGAGTAAGTGCAGCTCCAAGCCCAATTGCAAAGCAAGCGATTATCTTCAAATTAACCATCGTCTTACGATTGAGTTGTAATGCGCTAATTATCTCAACAAGCAGGAGCGCAGCAATGATAGCGGTGATTACGCTTGAGAGCAGACCAAGCACAACGATAACTGCAAAGACCACTATCTTGAGCGGTATTCTTGCCAATATCTTTTGCATTATAGTGCGGATATGCCCTCGCCCATAATGGAAAATAAGTCCTGCGAATAAAACAGCCAGCGATATCTCGATCGGGTCAACAAGCGCTTTTTCGATAAGATGGAAGTTCCAGAGAGGTAAAGTTTTTTCAGCAGCCGCTCCAGCTTCTGAGGATACTTTCAGGAAAACAGAGTTGACGGTCACTGCCAGCACACCCATTGAGAAAAGGAAAACCTCCAGGTTATGTTCAATTTTTTTGATCAAAAAAGGACCCAGCAGGACGATAAGGAAAATTACACCTAATCCTCCTGCTACAATTGAACTGAACTCAAGGCTCATTTTACATTCCCATTGCAATAACTATTGCCACGATTCCCAGAATCAGGCTCACTACAAAGCTTGTAATAGCATCCTTTGGAAGAACGCGTTTGAACTTGGGGTCATGGAATCCTTCTATCGTTCCGCCGACACCGTAAGAGGGAACGACTGCATTAACATAGAAAACACCCATGGTAAATATACCTGCAACGGCTGCTGCGCT
>JBAQYK010000464.1:0-4480 GCA_049299995.1 Candidatus Methanoperedens sp. | reverse complement strand
CGTTAATATTCCCGGTTATCTTTGGAGCTATCTTTTTTAGTCCCTCAGCATCGAAATCACCCTTCACTTTTCTCGCAGCCTCCGGGCAGAATGGAACGCAGATGCCGCAGTAATCGCATTTTGTCTTATCAACCAGCAGGTTCTCAAAAGGCATGAGGTCATCCGCTTTTGGCTTTTTCTCCACAAGTATAAACGCAGGGCAAAGCTCTGCACAGGCGCCGCAAAGGGTGCATTTTTCCATATCCACGGTGATTTCACCAGTCTTACCTTCCTTAAAAGGTGCCAGAATCTCTTTCTTAGGGAAAGTAAACTCAACGCTGATAGCCTCTTCAGGGCATGACTTCTTGCATATAAGGCAGGGAAGGCATTTATCGTTGAACACAACCTCTGAATCAAGGTGCGGGAACTCTTGCAGTTCAAGAATATCTTTATCGTTCACCGTCATCCTGATAGACTTGACAGGGCAGAATGCCGCGCACATGCCGCAAAACGAACATTTTGTATGGTCGATGATAACAGGCGGCGCGTCCAATCCTGTGGCAATTTCTATCAACGGCCCGGTTTCGATTGCCTTTTTCGGGCAGAGTTCAACGCAAATACCGCAGCCGTTGCAGCGTTTGTAATCATAATCAAGAAGCTTTTTTGATTTCCCGGTTTTCTGGGTGTAAAGGAAATGAGAATCCCTTACTTCGCTATCGACTGCAACTTCCAGTTTTTCCTCGCTCACTTTATCACCGTTTTAGCTCGCTGCCGATTGGACCGACTTCTTTTAGCTGCTCTACAAAGTCCTTTACTATCCCTGCAAATTTTTCACCTTCGCTTGCAGCAAGCCATTCAACCCGCAGGCGGCGCTCATCAAAGCCAAGGTCAACCAGCAATTTCGAAAGCACGTTCATTCTCTGGAGGGCGCAGTAATTCCCAATAGTATAATGACACTCCCCGAGCCTGCATCCTGCAACGAGAACACCGTCCGCCCCCCTGCGCAGCGCTTCAAGCACAAAGGAAGGATTTACCCTGCCTGCGCACAGCACCCTGATGTTTCTCAGGTTCGTGGGATACTGGATTCGAAGCGAGCCTGCAAGGTCAGCGGCGGCATAACTACACCAGTGGCACAGGAAACCGATAACAAGCGGAAATTCATTTATCTCGCGCGTTGCTTCCTTGATTTGCGCCATTATCTGGTCGTCGGTGAAACTTCTAAGCTGTATCGCGCCAGTGGGACATGCCGCGCTGCATGAGCCGCATCCCCTGCATGCCACCTCGTCAACAACAGCTTTTCCTTTTATTATCTTTATTCGCCCAAGTTCACATACGCTTTCACAAATCCGGCATCCATCGCAGAGCTCGGGCAGTACGTAGGCGCTCATCGGTTCAATCTCGATTTCACCTTTGTGCAGCAGGCTCTGCGCTTTTGCTGCGGCTGCGCTTCCCTGCTCGATGGATACCTGGATTTCCTTGGGACCGCCTGCGCAGCCGGCAATGAACACGCCTTTGGTATGCGTCTGCACCGGGCGCATCTTGGGATGGGCGCTCTGGAAGAATCGGTCAGGGCGCTTTGAGAGATTCAGCATCTTGCCTATCGGCTCCGAATCCTTGTTTGCCTCCATTCCGATTGCAAGCACCACAAGGTCGTATGTCTCATGGCATTTCTCACCCGAAAGAGTATCCTCATAATGAATTATTGTTTTTCCATCGGCTTCCTCAACTTCAGCAACGCGCCCGCGCATGAAGGATATACCCATCTCCTGGGCGCGTTTGTAGTATTCCTCGTACATCTCGCCGCCTGCGCGGATATCGATGTAGTGAACAGAAACTTTCGCACCTGGATATTTTTCAGCAATCTTCATCGCGTTTTTAATAGAAACCATGCAGCATACCTTGGAACAATAAGGGTTGCCAACCTGTTCATCGCGGGAGCCAACGCACAGGATGAATGCCGCGCTTTTTACATCCATGCCTGTCGACGGCGATACTACTCTCCCGTGGGTGGGACCTGCCGCGCTCAGCATCCGTTCAAGTTCAAGGTTATTTATGACATTTTTGTACCTGCCGTAACCGTATTCTTCCTTTCTTTTTGCGTCAAAGGGCTGGTAGCCTGTCGCTACGATTATCGCTCCCGCGTTGAACTCAAACTCCTGCGGCTTCTGGTTAAAATCAACGGCTTCAGCAGGACATGCAAGCCTGCACAGGTCGCAGCCCACGCAATGCTCGTCGATGCACGCCACAAGAGGCACAGCCTGCGCAAAAGGAATATAGACGGACTTTCGCGCTCCTATCCCGTAATCGAACTGGTTGGGCACGTCGATTGGGCAGACACGGGCGCAGATATCTATGCAGCCTTTGCATTTTTTTTCATCGATGTAGCGGGGTTTTTTGATGCCTGTTATTTTGAAATTGCCCGTCCTTCCCTCAATTTTTGTTATCTCAGAATAGGTATAGAGCGTGATGTTGGGGTGGTTCTGGACGTCGGACATCTTTGGGGCAAGAACGCATAGCGAACAATCGTTTGTCGGAAAAACCTCGTTCATCAATGCCATTTTCCCGCCTATGGTGGGCTCCTTTTCAACCAGGCGCACTTTAACTCCGATATCTGCAAGGGTCAGGGCTGCCTCTATTCCAGCTACTCCGGCGCCAATCACAAGAACATCCTTATTTGCAGGTATGGTTTTCTTATCAAGAGGTGAAAGCAGGGCAACTCTTGCAACTCCCATAGCCACGAGGTCTTTTGCTTTCTGGGTTACCAGACTTCCCATATCTGAGTGCACCCAGGAACCCTGTTCCCTGATATTGACCATCTCAAGAAGATGGGGATTAATGCCTGACTGCTCAAGCACACGCCTGAACGTGACCCCGTGGAGGCGCGGCGAGCACGCAGCTACAACTATCCTATCAAGCTTGAACTCAGAAATGTCTTTCTTTACCTGTTCCTGCCCCGAGTCACCGCATGCAAAGGGTATGTCGTGCGCTATGGCAACATCTTTTAGCTGCTCTGCATGTTTTTTGACTTCCTCGACGTCTATCGTGCCTGCTATGTTCGACCCGCAGTGGCAGATGTATACACCTATTGGCATTGGTTCTCCAGATTCTTAATGATTATTAATGATATATAAGTTTTGGTTCAGGATATTGCATTAATGTCGTTATGATAATTCATCTTTTCGCGTCTTCACACAACTCCCCTGAAATAATGCCCTGTAGTATATTTCCCTTCGCATCCTCTCCCCATCCTCTTGTCAATAGCCTCCCTGTACGCCCTCGTAATTTCCCCGGTCTTGTCCTTATCATACATCCCCGCATCTATCCTCAGGCACTCCACGCCCGTCTCCATTATCTCAGGCACGTACTCAAGCATGCAAAGCTCGCGGGAGTTCATCACGTATGTTCTTCCCTGCATGTCTGTTTTTACAGGGAAAGCAAAGCCCTTCTCATCTTTTAGCAGGGCATCTTTGGCGCCTCCTGAAAAAAGGCTGCCCACAAGGTCATGCTCCGAAACCATCAGGGGGAAATTGCCGTGCACTATGCATTCGGCTGCGCCGTAAGGTGTGAGGTTTCTGATTTCATCAAGCGTAAGTTCTGGCGAAAGAGTTACTCTCTGGCTGTATTTTAACAGGTAATCCACCGTCATCCTGTTGAAAACGTTAAGGGGATAATCTATAATTATCGGTTTTGCAGTGTCCAAACTGCGAAGGTGATATAAAACCCCGAGATTTGAAACAAGGAAACCATCAAAATCCAGATTAGCGTTTAAATTTTTGATTTCTTTAACTATTCTTGGCGTGCTGACAAACACACTTGCGCCCTTTTTGTGCCCATATTCAATGACATATTCGTAATCCTCCCTCTCAATAAATCTGCGTTCATCGGCGTCATGCCCGCCGTTGTGCATAGACACGTATGCCTGCGGGCATACGTGGATGCGCCCTCCCGAGGCGCGACTCGGGGTGTTCATCTGCGGTTTTTTATTCTCAAAAGCTTCGCCAATATAAACCATATCGGCACCGCTATCAACAGCAGCCTCAAAACCTTCGATAGTACTGGTATTCACAGCCAGAATTGGCTTGATTTCTGCATTTCTTTTTTCAGAGGCGATTTCCATTTTTCTGCACGTGCGCTTCCATTTCTGCGCCCGCTCTGCCTCAAGCCCGGCAACCGCTCTGCGGCGAAGCTCGTTCAGTTCAGAAACCGGAAGGAAAATGTTCTCATCTATTTCAAATGAAATTTCTTGCGCCTCAAAAACAGTAGTCCCAAGCTTTTTCAACTGGGATGCTACCGAATCTTTCGACACAGGCTTACTTTCTGCCCTGCTGACCATTCCACCATTAACTATAATTTCGTTTTCACCATCATTGATGCAGAGTTCAACAGGCTCGCCGATTCTGGCTTTAACGTACATTTTTACCGGGATTTTCCTGATGCTTTTTGTTTCTAAAGAATCCATGAGCCTGCTATCATAAGTCTTAAAAACTGCGCTGCCTTTATC
>JBAQYK010000463.1:0-5479 GCA_049299995.1 Candidatus Methanoperedens sp. | reverse complement strand
CGAGGAGATAGAGATGTTCCAGCATCCAATAGCACTAAAAACGCTTGCTAAACATATGTTTGACCTCGCAAAGAAAAATAATGTACAACTATTCATCACCACTCATAACCATGATGCTTTTGTGGGTTTTGGTTTAGAAAAGGGTTTAAATACCGCAAAGGAACAAAAAAATTTATTTAGGAGCTATATATTAACTAATAAAGATGGCATCGTTGATGCAAAGCTAGAGTATAACGCAAGTAAGATTGCAGATGAACTCCATTTTAATATTAGGACTTAATATTTTTCGCCTCAGACTTCATCTGAATATATACAAAAGTTATATCGTATTTTGGCAAAATTACCAACACGAATTGTAACGGTCACTCCCCACCGGTCTTGCAGGTCTAAAGCTTAATATCCTCGTTCTCCACCAGAATCCTGAACTCCTCAAGACTCACGCGCCCGCTCTTCTGGAACTTCTCCTTGGCTTCCTCCCGCTTTCCCTCGGTTTTCTTCTCGTCCTTCGATAGCTGTATGTCCTTCAACTGCTCAAGATAAACTCCCAATTCATCCCGCAATTTCGGGATTTCAGCCTTGACAGCGCTAATCTTCTTCCGAAGAGGCGCTATTCCCTTATATTTTTCAGTCAATTGCAAATGATACGAATCCGCATCTTTCCGCAGCATGTCAATCTCATTAAAAAGCGCAATCATCCCCTCATGGTATTTCTGCGATTCCTGCGCGAGCGCCTGTATCTGCGCATGCAGGGAATCCATATCCGTGTATATTTCTTTTGCCCTGTTATATTCAACCGACATCTCGGAATGTATCTCGTTTGCCTTTTTAGTAGCCTCAAGCCTCTGGCTCAACTCGTTCAGGCGGTTAAAAATATTGACTTCATGCTCAAGAGGAAGGTCGGCTGTCAAAAAAAGGTTAAGATCTTCGCCGTATGCTTTCTCAAGGGTTTCAGCTCTTCCCCGCGCGGTCAGGTTCAGCTCGTCGCGGGTCTTTTTGAGTCCTCCGACCCGTTCATTGAATTCCTTACCCTTGCCCTTTAACATATCCCGCTGCGATTTCAATTCCGCAATTTTTGAATTCGCTTCATCGCGCTTTTTCCTCAACTCCTGTGCTTTCGGGGATATCTCTTTAACCCTTGCGTGCAGAGCATCGCGTTTAACCTTTAATTCGTCACCCCCTGTGCCATGGAGCGAAAGCTCCCGGAACGTATTTTTCAGCTCCCTCTCGTTTTGCTCAAGTCTCTGCCTGAGAAGGTTGATTTTCTCTTTTAATTCCCGCTCTGTTAGTTTGGGAAGCGCTTGCTGTATAACTCCAGCCTTCACATTTTCAGCCTGCTGTTCAATAACAGGTTCAACCGATGCTTCAACCGTGGCATCACTGGCTGTTTCCACCTGCGTATTCTCAGATTCAGACAGGGTTAATCCCCCCTTTTTGTTTCTCCCAGTAAGCAAGAGCTTTGTTATGACTTTCAATCCTGCGTTTTAACCAGTCAAACCGTCCTTCTGTTTCGCCTATTTGCGTATCATATTCCCTGGCAGAGACAGTATCCTGCTTTGGTTTATTCTGAAGGGAAATCAGCTCTTTATGGGAAGAGTTTGCTTCATTCAATATATCTACAATTCCTTTGCTTGTTATAATCATCCCCGCTTTCCTTGCCCCTGATTCAAAGTCATAAAGGAGTTTTTTAATTTCTACTATCATTCTTTCTTCGTCTTCGATGTTTTTTGAGTTCTGCAATTTCTTCTCAAATTCTTCTATCCGGGCGCCAATACGCGTTATATCCTGTGTGTTTGAAGCCTTAGCTGCCCGCATTTTTTCAAGCGCGCTGTTGAACATATCTTCCCTCTGCTTTTTTGCCCGGTGGAAAAGCAGATGATACTTTTCATTAAGAACCGTGATTCTTGTTTCAGTGGTTTCCAGCTCTTTTTTAATTGCATCTGATTGCTGTTTTATTACATCCAGCTTACTCCCAATTTCTTTAAATTCAGAATTAAATGTTTCAAGAAACCTGCTATGCTTATCAATAACCATTTCAATTAACCTGTTGCTTTCGATTATTTCTGTCATAAAGGGTTACGCCCCTTTATGACGTATAGGGGTATGGCGCATACCCCTTCTTTTGATAAACCTTTCTTAAAGGTTTTCATATCTGCACCATCTGCGCATGGGGAATTCCTTCGATAAATATAATGGTCTCAGGGTCGATACAGCCGCATTCAACTGCGCAAGCGATTGATTTCTCGCCAGATATATTAGCCATTGTGGCGCAGCACAGGGCTTCTTTTACTTCTTCCTCGTTTGCCTCGCCGCCTTTATAGAAGCATTCATCAACCTTAAGAACAAGTTCGCCTTCCCTGAATTTTTTCCCGATAATATCCTCATCGCACACCGCTACAATGAACTGTCCGTCTGTGTCGTATTTTTTCATATACATGTTCAAACTACCCTGAACCGTTCGTTACTCGCTTCAATAATTTCTCCGGCGCTCTTTAACTTTTGTATCATGTCTTCAACTGCATCTTTCTTGATGCCTGATTCTTCAGCCCTGGATATAATATCTTCCAGGGGAGCAGGACCTTTATATTCGTCCTGGAGTTCTCTTATAATCTCCCTCAACGTCTTAACCTTAACGCGCTGGCTCTTGCCCATCCCCACGTTAATGATGTCCGAATCCAGTTTCCCGGTTTCCGGGTCTGTCATTACCTGCTTGAGGCTTGCCATCACTATCCTGATGACGCGACCTGTATCTTCCGTGGTTATGACACTGCTCAGGCGCACGCGGGCGCTGGCTTCTGCAAGACGGATAAGGGCTTCAAGCTGGCGTGCGGTCACGGGCACAGGAGAATTTGGGTCTTCGCCCTGTTTTCGCAAGCCAAGGTAAAAGTCAATCAACTGCTTGCGTGCATCATCCTGGATAATGGGAAAGATGTTCCTCTTTGTATAAGCGATATATTTGCGCAGCATCTCCGACTCCATTTCCGGCTGGATGACCTCCATGGCGCTCGTTATCTCTTCAGCGCTTATGCCGGAATTGATGATGTTAGCCCTTCTCACTGAAAGTTCGCCTGCATAATGGGCTTTCAGTATATGCTCGGCGATTGCGGTATCCCTGCTTACCAGGGGTTCGTCTGTAAGTATGAAAATCAAATCAAAACGCGAGAGGAGAGCCGGCGGCATATTGATCTGCTTTGCGATAGGCTCGTACCTGTCAAACCTGCCGAATTTCGGGTTCGCAGCGCCAAGCAGGGCGCAGCGTGATTTCAGCGTTGCCATGATGCCTGCTTTTGCTATGCTTATGGTCTGCTGCTCCATAGCCTCGTGCATGGAGCTTCTGTCATCGGCTTCCATCTTGTCAAGTTCGTCCACGCAGGCAAGACCCATATCCGCAAGCACAAGCGCACCGGCTTCAAGCGTCCAGCGTCCTTCCCCGAACTCGTCCTTGACCGCTGTCGCTGTAAGACCTGCCGATGTCGAGCTTTTGCCACTTGTGTAAATTCCCCGTGGCGCAAGCTTAACTGCGTAGCGCAGCAATTGGGATTTCGCAACTCCAGGGTCGCCCACAAGAAGAATATGTATGTCGCCGCGTATGCGCGTCCCGTCTGGCAGGTTTTTCGGGATGCCTGAGAAAAGCTGAAGTGCCATTGCTTCCTTGACTTCATCATAACCATATATCGAAGGCGCTATGGATTTTATTATATTCTCGTAAACTTTCGGGTCTTTCCCGAGGGATATTATCTTTTCTATATCTTCTTTTGAAATCTCTATATCTTCGAATTCCTTGTCCTCTATATCTATGGACACCCCGTCAAGCACGAGGTCAAAAAATGTACTCTTTCCCTGCTGGGTGGTTCTCTGGTACGAGCGCAAAATCCCGGAAATCACAACCCTGTCTCCGGGCGATACGAGTCCTGCAAGGTCGTCATCAACATCCACATCCAGCGTCTGGGGCTGTTCCCCGCCGCGGAGGTCATCAGGTGATTCCTGTATGCGGAGCTTCTGCGCATCGATGAATTCGGATTCTTCATGTACTAACTTGAACTGACCTTTCCTTCCGCACTCATCGTTCTCACAAATAAAAGGTTCAATGAATTTACCTTCAGTCTGGGGAACCATGGTAACAACCCCGCAGTGCCTGCATTTGAACGCCGCATTGATAATCTTGGGTCTGACCTCGGTAGCTTTCCTGATAAGACCCGATACGGCTATGAATTTATTGATGTTGGAACTGCGGAGTTCACGTATCTGGATACGTTCAGGCAGCTTGATAATCCGGACATGGGTATTTTCAAACTCAACATCTGCCGGCAGGTCAATTGCACGGAGCGAGTCATTGGCATCCTTTAATACATGGTCAGGATGCTCGAGCAGTTCCCGCGCAAGTTCCATGTCAAACTTTTCAAAGTCCGGATACTGGATGGTAAGAGTGCGTTTTTCAGGGTAGTTCTTGGCAAGTTCAAGTATGTTCTCCCAGTAATAACGCTTGAAGAAATCTTCCCATACCTGTTGTGATGATTGAGCCATTTGGAGCTATTAAAGTCCGAAAGGTACATCAAGTTTTCGAGCCACAATATACAATGAGGTTAGATTATGTCAGAACAAGTACAAGAGAATATCACAGTCAGATTCAACGGAGTCAATCATCTTGCAATGGCTACAGGAGATATGGATAAAACGATACGATTCTGGCGCGACCTGCTCGGTATGCGGCTTGTGGCAGGTCTCGGGCAGCCGGATTATCGGCATTATTTTTTTGAAATATCGCCAACAGACCTGATAGCTTTCTTTGAATGGGAAGGGGTTGAACCGATGGTAAAAAAGGAACACGGAAGACCTGTAAGCGGCAGGTTTGGCTTTGACCATGTTTCGTTTGGCGTTGAGGAGGAAGAAGACCTCTGGAAGCTGAAAGCGAAACTTGAAGCCGCAGGATTTTCGGTTTCCGAGGTCATTGACCATGGTTTTATCCATTCCATCTATGCCTATGACCCGAATAACATTCCCATCGAATTCAGCCATAATGTAACCGGGATAAATATCAGGAAAACTCCAAAAATGGGAGATACACAGCCCACAAAAGCTGCGCTGGAAGGCTCGGAACCCCAGGATAAATGGCAAAAACCAAAACGGATGACTCCGTTCGGGGAGAGGGCGGTTTATCTTGGCGCGGGAAGCGAACTTTTCCATGGATATAAGAAGGTAGGGAATAGGTGAAGAAAGGATACAGGAGAACAACGTTTCTTTCAATCCTTGTTTTAGTGGATGCGCCTCTTGAATATCGGCAGGTTACATC
This sequence comes from Candidatus Methanoperedens sp., assembly GCA_049299995.1. Classification (GTDB taxonomy): domain Archaea; phylum Halobacteriota; class Methanosarcinia; order Methanosarcinales; family Methanoperedenaceae; genus Methanoperedens. The sequence continues at coordinate 192 of JBAQYK010000463.1, read as the reverse complement.
GAATTCTTATCGAGCTCCCGCAACAGTTAAAAGCTTCCGACATACTTAAATCTACGAATGGTGTTTTATATTAACTATGGCAATCAAATCTAAAAGGAAGCTCACCCTGCCCGTCATTGTAGAAAAAGACGAGGATGGATTTTATGTGGTGGAGTGCCCTCTCTTAAAAGGCTGCTATACTCAGGGGAAGAC
>JBAQYK010000462.1:0-2277 GCA_049299995.1 Candidatus Methanoperedens sp. | reverse complement strand
TGCCTGAGCGCCAGCCCGCCAGAAGCACAGGCTGCCTCCACACGCGTTGAGGGTACATGAAGGCTGGCTAACCCGGAATAATCGGCTATCAATGCGCCGAGATGTTCCTGTTCAATAAACCTCCCGCCGCTCATGTTGCCCACATAAAGAGCATCGATTTTCCCGCCCTGGACATTGGCATCGTCTATTGCGCTGATTCCTGCTTCTACAAAAAGTTCCCTGAATGATTTATCCCATAATTCGCCGAATTCCGTGCATCCGACTCCGATAATTGCTACATCTCTCATGATTTCACCTTATAATTTAATCTTACCTTTATGTTTCGCATAGGTCGCATAATTGATGTATATTGGGTTAGCCAGCAATTGTTCAACGCTGGGCGCGCCATTGCGTGTCTCATCTATCCTGTCAGTAACCGTCATGCTGAAAGCATCGCTTCCGGCGCCTGAACCAAATGCAGTCATGAATATCCGGTCTTCCGGTTCTGCAATATCAAGGGTTGCAGCCAACCCCATCATACATGAGCCGGAATAAGTATTCCCGAGGCGTGGTACCACAAGACCCGGTTTAATCTGCTCGTTTGTGAAACCTAGCATTTTCGCCACTCGTGTCGGGAACTTGCCATTCGGCTGGTGGAATATCGCATAATCGTAATCAGAGGGTTTTGTGCCCATCCTTTCCATAAGACCATTAGCTGCAGATGTAACATGTTTAAAGTATCCGGGTTCGCCCGTAAACCTGCCGCCATGTTCAGGGTAAGGCATGCCCTCTCTCCTCCAGAAATCCGGCGTGTCCGTGGTGAAGGAATATGTTGATTCGATATTCGCCACTGTATTCTTCTTTCCTATAATATACGCTACCCCGCCTGCTGCTGCTGTATATTCAAGCGCGTCGCCCGGAGCGCCCTGTGCGACATCAGAACCGATTGCCATTCCAAGCTCGATCATGTCGGAGCCTACCAGACCCATACATGCCTGGATAGCAGCCGTGCCAGCTTTACATGCAAACTCAAAATCTGCTGATGTGAGGTTAGGCGTTGCGCCGACAGCCTCAGCCACAACCGTGCTGGTCGGTTTCACAGCATAGGGATGGCTTTCCGAACCTGTGTATATAGCCCCGATTTTTTCAGGGTTAATACCGGCGCGGTTAATTGCATTACGTGCAGCTTCAACCGCTATTGTGATTGTATCCTCATCCATGTCGGGCACGGATTTTTCATAAACCATAAGCCCGTCAATTATACTATTGGCGTTATTACCCCATACTTTAGCTATTTCCTCTATCTTTATTCTGTATCTGGGTATATAAGCGCCATATGAAACAATTCCAACACTCATTTTTAACACCTCGGTTTTTTTAAAATAGAATATAATATAATATTAATGTTTCAGGTCATGCGACTGAAGCGCACGAACAAGGTCTGTGATCGGCATGGTTGTAGCAACTAGAGGCACATGTTCGATTTCCGCTATCTTAACAGCTATTTTGTCAACCTGTGATGCAGGAATACCGTGGATTACAATCAGGGCGGGTTTTAAATTTGTCACCCTGAGAGCTACCATTGGCGACCTGCCTGTGGAGACTTGCGTGTAAATCATGGCTCTCTCTGAACTCCACCCGTATAGCTTCTGGAATTCGTTGTAGGAAAGCTGGAGAATCGCCTTTAAACTATCAACGATAGTGTACCCGTACAATGGTTTTATGTACTCGCTGCCCGGGATGTAAACTATTTCACCGTTCACCAGTTTTGTAATTTCTTCTACGGAAATGGGTGAAAGGTATTCATGAATATCGTATATGGCATCTGCGCTGAACCCTCCCCGCAGTATGCCTTCGTAAGAACGGATTTTTGCCCCACCCCGCGCTGCATCCATTTCAAGGATTGCTTCCACAATCTTGCTCACGATAAAAATACCCGGGGATTTTCTCCTGCCGCTCTCGTAATCGCTTATCACGGAAGGGGAAACTTTCAGGAAAGAAGCGAGGTCGGTCTGTGATATCTCAAAATTGGCGCGCCACTTTTTCAGCGTCTCCCCGGGATTATCGGAGAGCGTGATTTCCCCTGCCATTTTCTCGGCTAATTTATGCCTGATATCATGGTAAGAACCATTGATAGCGGGAGGAACAGGGGGGACGGGCATAGCGTTAGCTGCGTTTTCAGTCATGTTATGGCGGGTTACGATGTGAAGGCATATAAAACTAACGAAAGGGAGTTCGGCAAATAACGAAGTGGGATTTTTATATAAGTTCTTAGGGTTTGACGTGAAAAGTTAACCC
>JBAQYK010000461.1:0-4918 GCA_049299995.1 Candidatus Methanoperedens sp. | reverse complement strand
GCACTGGACTGATATAAAAGGAAAGAAAATTAGCCGGTATCAGGTCATCGCAGGCACTACATGGAACGCCACGCCAAAAGACGACATGGGGCAGCGCGGGGTAATCGAGGAAGCGCTGATAGGCGTGCCCGTGCCTGATGTGAAAAACCCGGTAAACGTGGTCAGGACGGTGCGGTCTTACGACCCCTGCCTTGCATGCACGGTTCATGTGATGACGCCAAAAGGGCAAAAGTACAGCGTGCAGGTAACATAGGTGAGAATATGGAAAAAGTAACGGTTGAAAAATTCGCTCTCGGCGTCAGGGCGACACACTGGCTGCACAGCGCCCTCATAATCGGATTTTTAATTACAGGGTACGGGATTTGGAGCGGAACGTATCTTTTCGGGGATTATGCTACGAATCTTGCGCTGCATATGATAATGGCTTTTGTCATCCTGATGAATGGTCTCTGGCATATTTATTTCATGACCGTTACAGGCGAGCCTCGTTCTATCTGGATTTCATTGGATGATATAAAGGATATAATAAAAATCGCAAAAAATTTTCTTGGAATCTCAAAAGAATATCCGGAATATGGAACTTACGACGTCGAGGCGAAAAAGTTTCACGGGAAATACCATCCTGTCATCAAAATCAAATACTGGGGAGACCTGTGGTTCCTTGGTTTTGCAGCAATAAGCGGGTTCAGCCTGTATTATGTTCCGGTCTTTAATTATGTCAATTTTTATATGAGCTTTATTGGCATTCAGATCAACTTATTGTGGTTCAGGGTAATTCATTTTATCGTTTTCCTTTATTTCTTCTGCGTATTGATGTTCCATGTATATCTGGCGCTCATACCTGTGAACAGGGAACTCCTGAAATCCATGATATACGGAAAAGAGAATGCAGAGGTACATAGATAATACTTTGAGAAAAAAAATAGTCATAATCGGGGTGGGGAACCTGTTGATGGGAGATGACGGCATAGGCATCCATGTGGTGGAGGCTCTAAGGCATGAGGCATTGCCCTCGAATGTAGCGGTTTTTTCGGCAGAAACCAGGGCTTTTGATGCGCTTGAATACATGGACGGATGCGATAAAGCCGTGATAGTGGATGCGTATAAGAAAGGCGGCGCACCGGGGAGCATTTACAGGTTTACATTTGACCCTGCCAGTGAGATTGATGAGTCGTTTAACCTGAGCATGCACGACATCAATTTTATCGATGCGCTCAGGGCTGGCAGGGGAATTTATAAACTGCCTAAGGAGATTGTTATACTGGGAATCGAACCTGAGGTGCTTGAGTGCGGACTTGATTTATCTTTTAAATTGAATGATGCTATTCCTAATCTAATTGAAGCAGTTAAATCAGAACTCTATTAGATTCACCTGGATGGTGGGATTTCATTTTAATACTAAAAGACCGAATTACATACCGAGGTAAAATTATGGCTGAGATTATACGCGAATATGTAATTGAAACAAGACGCTATACAATGAACGGAACCACAAAGTTTGACAAGTGGATAAGCAATAACCAGAGTATTAAACTCGAGGAGAACTATATCCGTTTTACACCCATAAAAGGCAAGGAAAAGGGGAAGAGAATGTACATTCCCTTTGATAATATCCACATTGTTCGAGAGGCATGAGCTGATATTTTCAATGTGGGTTGTTGCCTCTACAACCTCTCTCTCACATACTCCACAGCATTCCTGAATATTGCAACCCCTGCGCCTTCCTCAGGCAACTCCTCCCGCGTCCATGCAGGATGGTTTGTCCTGTGCTGGAACGCCTCCGGATGCGGCATCATCCCGAAAACCCTTCCTGTCTCATCGCAAATGGCTGCGATGTTCTCGACCGAGCCGTTAGGATTATGCGGATATCCGGCGAATTTTCCCTCGTTGTTCACGTACTGGAATACGATGTGGTTATTTTTTTTCAACCTTGCAAGCGCCTGCGGGTTTTTTGCCACGAACTTGCCTTCGCCGTGGCGCACAGGAAGATTCATGCTGTCAATTCCTTTCGTGAATACGCATTTTGAGCTTTTATTGGCTTTAAGATGAACCCACCTGTCCTCGAACCTGCCCGAATCATTGAAGGTGAGAGTCACGTCCTGTGTGCTGTAATCGCCATCAAACGCAGGCAGCAAGCCCATTTTTACCATCGCCTGGAAACCATTGCAGATGCCGATTACCAATTTCCCTGCGTCTATGAATTCCTGTATATCCTTGCCCAGATTATATTTTATCATGTTTGCAAGCACTTTGCCCGAAGCTATGTCGTCCCCAAAGGAGAAACCGCCAGGCAGAACCAGTATGTGAAAATCCGCAAGTTTCCTTGCCCCGCTGATAAGGTCTGTGAGATGCACCCGCTCGGCATCCGCGCCTGCGAGTTTGAAGACGTGGTGGGTTTCTATGTCGCAGTTTATGCCGTATCCTGTGAGAATGAGGGCTTTTGGGGTCATGGTATCGTTATTTAATCATGAACTATTTAACTTTCATATAAATAGCATTAATCTATTATAAGGTCAATGGGCAATTGTTTGTTTGTACATTATTTATATTTATTACTTTTATTTAAATCTGCGGGCTAAGTTATGGTTAACCGGAAAATTCTGTCATGCGAAAACTGCCATATTTTTTGTCAATCATGCCACACATCATCCAAACCACAATGTTTTTAAAGGGATTCGTACAATTATAGAATGCTTGCATAGATGCAAAAAGATTACATCCATGCAAATAATCATCCAAAGAAAAGTAGTTAGGATTAGATATTCATACTCACATAGGGGGTCACAAAACCAATAGTGACCTGATATATCAATGTTACCTGTTATTTCCGGTTTGGGATATAAAATAAAGAGTCCAAAAACCAACAAAGAATTTGTTAGTTCAGGATAAAACGACAAGATTAGCAAAGCCCAGACTCATGAAATTCTTTTTCTAACGCGATTCTTAGGGAGGGTAATATATATGCAAAATTCAGATACCACAAAATATATCATTCACGCTTCAATAAAAGCAGATGGGGTTATAGAACGCCCTGACGTTGTAGGGGCGATATTCGGGCAGACAGAGGGTCTCATCGGCAGCGACCTTGACTTGAGGGAGCTGCAAAAGAGCGGAAGAATCGGACGGCTTGAGGTCAACATTAAATCAAACATGGGTAAATCAAGCGGAACAATAGAAATACCTTCCAGTCTTGATAAGGTTGAAACAGCAGTTCTGGCCGCAAGCCTTGAGACGATCGACAGGATAGGGCCATGCATTTCTAACATCAGTGTCGTAAAAATAGAAGATGTCAGGTCATCAAAAAGAAAACAGGTTGTAGACCGTGCAAAGCAAATACTTACTGCGATGTTCGATGAAATGCTTCCCGAAAGCCAGGAAATCGTAGACGAAGTAAGGCAATCAGTCAGGATTGAAGAGATGACAACCTACGGGAAAGATAACATCCCGATGGGACCAAATGTCCTCGATTCGGATGCCATAATTGTAGTTGAGGGTCGCGCTGATGTGCTGAATCTTCTGCGTTACGGTATTAAGAACTCTATTGCAGTCGGCGGAACAAACGTGCCACAGGCTGTTGTAGACCTGTGCAAGAAAAAGACGGTCACGGCTTTTACTGATGGCGACAGGGGCGGGGAACTGATTATCAAAGAACTGCTTCAGGTTGCAGATATAGATTACATTTCCCGGGCGCCTGACGGGAAGGGCGTTGAAGAACTTGTCCAGAAAGAGGTTGTTAAATCGTTAAGGCAGAAAATACCTGTGGAGCAGGCGCTTGATTATTACCAGGTTGGTAAAAAGAGAAGACTTGCTATCGTGGCTGCAACACGGAAAAAGACAGCCGGAAAAGGCGAACCAGCAATTCCTGAAGAGATTGAACAGAAACCTGCCAAGGAAGAACTTGCAGAGTTTGAAGCTTTCGAGGCTGAAAAACCCAGGATGAGAGAAGAAGCCAAGGAAGAAAAGGAAAAAGAGGTTACACAGAATCCGTTCCATGAACACATAGCTAAATTGAGCGGCACACTCAGCGCGCTCCTTATCGATGAAAAAAATAGCGCCATATGCGAAGTGCCTGTGCGCGACCTCGCAAATGCATTAAAGGACTCAAACGGCAATGTCAAAAGCGTGGTGTTTGACGGCGTGATAACCCAGCGCATAGTCGACATTGCAGCAGAAAAAGGAATAGATACCCTGATAGGCGCAAAAATGGGAAACATTGTAAAAACTCCGGCTTCGATGCATATTGAAACCTCAAATGAACTTTAGGAATCAAGATGTGGGTAGCTCCTCAACCTGATTTTAACCCTGAAAAACCCCTGTTCGTTTGCATCCTTGCCAATACCGAGACCGCAAAAATTCCTAATATATCCGCGGCAGGAAAATCCCCGCAGCTTACGGATTATACCCCTGCCGCAGATGCGGAACTTGTAGAAACGGGTAATGCAATGAGCATCAATGAGCCTGCAATGACGCCATCAGGCGCGCCCACGCCTGCTGTCTTAACCAGGGCTTCGATGCTGCTTACAGGGATGCCATGTCTTTTTATCAATTCAGGACTGCGTGTTCGTCCCATGGTGCCAACTATCGATATTAATGCACTACCGGGCGGGGATATCAGGAAAGGACATGCAGTTGTTGATGCCATTGATATTTACAAAAAATCAAAAACACTTGGGAAAAAGCTCGGAAAACTCTCGGATTTTGTGATAATAGGCGAGAGCGTGCCGGGCGGAACCACGACAGCTCTTGGAGTTATGAATGCCCTGGGTTATGATAGCAAGGTTTCTTCCAGCTTTCCTGATAATCCTCTTGACCTTAAACACAGGGTTGTATCAGAAGGCATGAAGTCTGCAAGGATTTCATTCGGCAGTTTAAAAAATGAGCCCTTGCGTGCAGTTGAGTGTCTTGGAGACCCTATGAT
>JBAQYK010000460.1:0-1912 GCA_049299995.1 Candidatus Methanoperedens sp. | reverse complement strand
CGGGATATAAATCGTGTTAACAAGGGCATACACGAATAACTGGGCAGGCGTCATGAAAAGAAGAAGGTTCTTTGCGCCTCCCCCGTACATGACAACCGCAAGCGTTACAAGCAGCTGGAGCGCAAGTTCTTTTCGAAGTACGGCAAATATCAGGGTAAGCCCGGCAACTGCAGGAAGCCCGAGCCATCCCTCAACCACAGGCGATAACGGGACTGCAAGTTTCCAGAGATATCCGGTTTCGTAAAGCCCACCTAGCACTAATGAGCCCACAAGCACTATCGGGAACGCCACGAATACGAAATCCTTGAACCTGTGCCATGTCTTCTTGATGATATTTGACATCAAGGGCATCCTGAAGGGAAACATCTCCATGACAAGCCCTGTGGAGCTGCCGGGCATTACTCTGTTCAGCCCGACGCCCACGAGAAACACAATCGCTAGCACGATGATGTATATCGCAACAGCAGGCTTCCATCCCACGAGCAGTGAAACCGCGCCCAGAATTACCGCAGTACGGGCGCTGCATGGGATTAGCGTGATGAGAGTGCTGGCTATAGTCCGCTCGCGCATGGTGGTCAATACCCGCGTGCCTATGATGGCTGGCACATTGCACCCCGCACCTGCCACAAGCGGGATAATGGCGCGCCCGTGAAGCCCGAACTTGTGCATCAACCTGTCTGTCAGGAACGCAACTGAATTCAGGTATCCTGAGTCCTCAAGGAATGCGAGCATGAAATAGAAGGTGAGCACGTATGGAATCCCCACGGCAAGCGCGGCAAGGATGCCCGCATCAAAGCCCCAGATAAGGATTTTGCCGATATGACCTTCGCCGAATACATAGAATATCACGCCGTCGATTACAGGCGACATATACAATGCCCAGAGACTGCTGAATACATTGGAGAGCCAGTCGCCTCCATAAAACAGGAAAGCGAATATTATTCCAAGAATACCGATGAGCAGAGGTATGCCAGTAAGCGGAGATGTGGTATAAGACCAGAGCCTGTCCGACTTTGCGGGTGTGACATCACCCTGCACCTGCGAGGCTATTGAGCCGGCAAGCCCGTGCCTTTCACGGGCGATTCTAAGGGGAGTATTCTCGCCGTGTTTTTCTTCGATTTCCCTGCTGATTTTAGTTGCCTCTTCGAGAATGGATTTCCCATTTTCATGTTTCATTACAAGTTCTATGAATTCAGCATCTTCTTCAAGAAGCAGGATTGCCAGGGCTCTCGGGTTTATCCCGAAATCATAAGGTGCAAGTAAATCGCCAAGCTTCTTTATGCTGACCTCAATATCCTCGCCATAGTGAATATCATATTTGACACTCTTCTTCTGTCGTGCAATATCTACGGCTTTTTGTACCAGTTCATCGAGACCGCTGCCTGTGGTGGCGATGGTTTTCACTACAGGGACTCCCAGCAGCCGGGAAAGCAGGGGCGCATCGATTATAATATTCCTTTTCTCTGCCTCGTCTATCAAATTCAAAGCAACCACAAGCGGAATGCCAATGTCAATGAATTGGAGAGTCATGTAGAGGTTCCTGGCAAGGTTCGTGGCATCAAGAATCATGATTGCCGCATCGGGTTTGCAATCGAGCACCGCCCTTCGCGCCACCCACTGGTCTTCTGACACCGCGCCGAGGGCATAGCTTCCGGGAAGGTCGATTATGCCGATGCGCAGGTCTTTGAAAGCAGTGGCAGCCATACTAAGTTCCACGGTCTTGCCGGGATAGTTTGCGGTCACAACCCCCATTCCTGTGAGCCTGTTGAATATGCTTGATTTGCCTACATTCGGGTTGCCTGCAAGCGCAAATGTAAAATCCGTGCTGCCCTTTATTTCCTTGAGGGCGCCGTGACATGAGAGAGCCATATTATTTTACCTTAATCTTTGACGCTACTTCTCTTCCCAGGGC
>JBAQYK010000459.1:0-4473 GCA_049299995.1 Candidatus Methanoperedens sp. | reverse complement strand
ATGTATGAGCTGACATACTTTGATAAACACGAACCGCACCCGTTGTTTTTATTAATTTTTCCCAGGCACTGTATAAGTTCTTTTTTTTCAAGCATTGTTTTTTTCGCTTCGAGTGGATTCTTTTTGATTAATTGTGTGAGGAGTTCAAGTTCTCTTCTTTGCATAGAGCCGCACAGATTGCAGAGATGATCATGATTGTGGTTGTTATTTTCTTTATCACCGCCATTTCTATTTCCAGTTTCTACAAGCCGTGTTTTATTTATTACATTGATGGCGTTCCTGCTGCCTGAAGCGAGATTCTGCAGTTCAACCGCAGCATTTTCTATCACATCCAGTCTCATCGTTACGTTCTCATTATAGTAATTAAAGGAAATCATTTCTACTCGTTGACTATACCCGCTAAGGATATCAAGTACATTTTCCCTGCATATGGCATTCGATATAGAGGGGATGCCATGACACTCCGACCTCATGCAATGAATCTCAAGCGCATTGATTGTTCTTGATCGCGACATGACATTTGCAAGGTTGCTTTCAATTTGTTTCAATGTGTATTTGCATGACATTTTTTTTCATCTCTGTTCCTTCCTACGTAGACAAACGTACCTGACGTTCGCCTATTACGGAATTTGCGTCGTACCCGGATTCGGTCATTTCTAACCCAACAACCCGCAGGTTGTCTGCATCATTGCGGTTTTCTTGCATCACAACAGCTTTGCCATTGTCGATGTCGCTTTGCCCCTCCAGACAGAGGACGGCACACTCGGGGCAAACAGACTTCGAAACACCTTGTCTCGAAGGAAGTCCCCGTATCATCACAGTTGATGAATGTAATAGTTTAGTCTCAATCGATTGTGGGAATATATCACTGACCAGCGCCCATGGCTCACCTTTTTTATGTATGGTATTCGTTCTGATAAGACCGCTGACTGCTTCCAGTATATCCCTGTCAAATAATCCACAGTTCGGGCATTTTGACTGTTTCCATATCGGATGCGTCAGTTTAGAACTGCAGAACGGGCAATATCTGGATGTGCCTCTTGTATAGTACAATTTTGAATCCGGATGGTGATGAACTATAATATCTTCGAATTGACCGTGTATCCATGACGACATTTTAGCATTGAACACATTCCCGCGATCATCTTTAAGAATATCCTGTGTAGTTCCATGCAGATCTTCAACCCCAAGATGCCTGCTGCCAACAAACGATAATATTTCGTTATTCTTTCCATGAATCTTTTTGTGAAGTAAATCCTTGACACGGTTGTGCTCACGTTTTCCATGTTTTCTGATAATCCGTTCAGCTTTTTCAGGATTATGAGCCATCGTTTTCTGAACTGATTCACGTTTAGCTTTATGGTTTTTCTGGATAGCCATAACATCAGACAGGTCTACTACTTTTATCTGACCGTCAGACCGGGCTATCACTACACGGTTAAAATTGAAATCGTAAGCTGCCGATTCTGTCGATTTTGAAACTGTTGTATCGTCCGTGAAACAGAGTCTCAAGCCGGATGGGACGATGACCAGTGCTCCTGGGCGGGTGAGTGACCATTCGCTAAAACGCCGGTGATTTATTTTTGTATCCATTACTACTGACTTATGCGGGGCTGTTGTAATTCGGATCCGCATTGTTCCATCGGGTTTGGAGTCCTGGATCGTGTACAGGTCGTTATTGAGTCTGGCAATAGGTTTTCGAATATGTGGAGTTGCTGTAATATCGCCGCCAAGAGACCGCCATGACCTGATAAGCTGCATGGCAAACGATGCTGCTGAATCTAGGTAATGCACAGCATATTTGCTTTTATAATGTTCAATGAACCATGGTTTGTTAATGTCCCGAAGTTCGCGATCGGGTGGGATTGGTTTTGGTTTGCCGCTGGTATCTGTTTTAGCCAGGGGATAATAATGTTTTTCCAGTCCTATCTTATGATGAAGCCCGGAATTGATCAGATGATTTGTAATTATTTTGTAATCTTCCATCATCGAAAGAAGTTCAGGTGGAATCGGACAATTGACTGGAATTACATTGGATTCTTTCATGGGCATTTTGCACCTTTTCGACAAAAAGTTATATTATCTTGAAAGGTAATATAGTTATCGGCGGCTGATATTTTGCTACCTTTTCGACATTTGCAGCCGTTTTGTTCATCCGCCATAATTGTTATGTTTGTCCATATTCGTCTACACACAGCCATTAGCAGTTAAACCTCCGAGTTGCGGGGAAGGTTACGTCCCGGCGCCTTTTTCGATTATCAAAATAACTTTACCGTAATCGGTTGTAATCTGCGTATTAAAGTTGCCCTGGAGCTGTTCTCCACCAACGAAATAATCATACATGAGATTGTAAACCGTTTTCTTTAACCAGTTATATAAGCTGGCAGCACCGGATATATCCGTTATGCTGTCGTGCACTTCAAGAACCGGCGTGGATTTATTCATTGATTCTTTTTTCATATAAACATCAAAATCATTATATGCAACGTTTATCCCCAGCTCTTCAAGCCACCGCTTCGTAGTTTTATTTTCATAAGTGCCTGTTGGCATGGTTCTCCCATCGTCAGGAGGAGGTTCTCTGGCGAACGCTATTGCAGCTTTCATTCCTTCTTCGCTGAATATTATAGCTTTGCCAATATCCTGTGCCTGCATACTTTTTTGAGTTACCATGAATCCCTGCTGCATGTCTGCCGAGAAACCGATAAGTCCTGGCATAGCGAGCAGAAAAGCCAGTCCTGTGGTGATGATCATTACGCTGAACATCCCGTCTATTGCAGCAACTGTCCCGCGCTCATCCATAGTTTATTCCTCCCGTTCTGGAGGTTTGAAACTATCATAGCCGGCCTGTACTGTCCACGACTGGAATCGCATATCTCCGCTGTTATTGACAATTATCGGTACTGTGCGCAGAATATAATGAGTATTCACAGAAAGAGTATCATCCGGACCTGTTGTTGTAATAATCGAAGTCGGAAGAACCATATTGTTTGAGAAGGTTGTCGCTGCTTTCCCCGCTTTACTGTTATTCGTTGAATCGTCTGTGCCGATATATACCAGATACCGATTCCCAGACGCTGGATCCTTGTATCCTCCTTCGTTATCCATAGCGATTGCTTGAGATAGAAGCTGTGTTTGGGTAATTTCATCCTGTGGTACGTGCAAGGCAACAAAAAAAGTTGCCATCATCACTGCCCACAGTGATATAGCCATTATAGTCAATGCAGAACTGAATGAGCTTTCGATCGTATCAAGCGCCATTATTTCATGTCTCCCCTGCTGGGACTGTAATTATAACACCGTCTGGCGTAGGAATAATATCCACTTTAACCCTAGTCTCGAATTCTCTTGAATCTATTTTGAACCGCGCCATTTTTGCATTTGTGATCATAGATGTTTCATCATAGATAGCACCACTTAGATCCGTGATCGTCAGGGTTAAAAGATGGTTCCCATCACTTTCTATCGTATATTCTTTCCCTTCAAAAAGTCCTGCAATATAGTACATACTGACTGGCTGTTTGCTGGTGCCGACCATTTCAACTGCAAGTCTCGTTGCGCTGAACTGCCCCGCCAGGCTCTGATAGCTGTCTGAACTGATTATTGACGTGGCTATTATTCCTGAGACACTTATCGTAATCACCATTAGACCGATTACTCCGATCTGACTCGTTGCAAATGGTATTGCGTCAGCCATTTAGGTACCACACGTTTTCTTTGTGAATGTTACTTTAATCTTCGCATATGACTTGTCCCTTTTGGTATCCATAATAAAACATTGTGATTCATCTTCGGAGAGGGATGGTACGTCACCGCCATCTCGATTTACTGTTGTTGGGAATGTTTTTTTAATATCTCCCGAATTCCCAAGAGACGTGGTTATATTGATTATGATATTATTTGATGTTCCCAAACCCGAAAAAATAGTCACCGACGTATTTTTCGGCAGCAGTAAGTTCTCATTTTTAGATAAAAGTTTGCCAGCGTACACAAGCTGAATTTCGTTTACTATAGCATCCTGAAAGGTTATAGCCTGGGATGCTTGAAATGCCGAAGTCATCATGGCCATTGTGGGTGCGCCGAGGACGGTCAGGGTCGATACAAAAAGACCTATTTTGAATAATTTTTCAGTTGCAAGTTCAATTGCCATTTTTTCTCTTAACCTCTTTATTATTATCCTTTGTTTATTTCAGGGTTTCGGTTAGTTATATCGCACACGTTTCCCACAGCCCGCGCCTCGCCTCTTTAGCCTCTCTTTCATTTTAATATTAATTTTAATTTAAGGCAAAGATTATATACGGTTTAAATCATAGAAGACTTCAATCAATATAAATGTTGTTGATTGAAGTTTTAAAAAAAAAAGGAAAAACATGCAGCGAACAGCAGCAGCGTCCATAGCAATAGCAATAATTGCCGGAATCTATTTGCTGACTATTATTGAGGGGCAGATGTTCAGGGATTATCACGGCCTGGACG
>JBAQYK010000458.1:0-2927 GCA_049299995.1 Candidatus Methanoperedens sp. | reverse complement strand
GTGCTTAACATTCCAAAATAATGCCAATTATATTTTTACCATTGCCATTTCATCATCTAAAATGGGTGATGCATATGAAAGATTCGATTAAGTACGTTGCGGCTGCTGTTGCAGGCGGAGCGGCTGTTATAGGAACTGCATATTTTTTCCCTGAAAGAAGCTTCATCGCTTTCGTGGTAGGGTGGTTGTTCCTTATCCCGGCGGTTTTCGTTGCGTATATGGTCAATGGGCTCTGGAAATACATGGACGAAAGGAAGAATAGAATCACAGTGTCTGTAAAGCCAAGCGAGGCTATGAAAGCCCTTGCCCGCAAGGAAGCGGCGCTCATGAAGGAAAAAGAGATTCTGTACGAAGAACTTCACGAAGAAATAAAACATTGACATCGGGCAGCCGGGAGACATCATGATTTTTACCAGGCACATTTCCCTTAACAATGACTATGTCGAGAAGATGAAACCCTTCGTGGAAAAAAACGAAGGCAGTTTCAGCGCTGCAATACGGGAACTGATAGACCAGGCGGGAAAATATAATTCTGCCAGGAATTCAACTGCAATAGACAGCACTTTATTCAAATGGATGCTAAATGAAATTGACGGGAAACTTGTCCCTGATACCGTACTGGATGAAATAATCGATACAAGGCTAATAAATTCGATGGGAGAACTTGAAGAATACTTTAACAAAAGGTTCGGAGAGCTGGGATGGGATATCAATGTCGCTTTAAAATATGATAATAACCTGTCCCCGTCCGAGGTCTTGATAGAAATAAGCGGCAACCCCCAAAAAATAAAATTCATAGCCTGCATGCTATCCCAGTTCCTGGTGAAAAAATGTCCTGAACATACGCCGCTTAAAGTAATATCTGTCATCAATTTTGACAGGTCTATAAAAGTTGAACTGGCAAGGTCTAATAAAGAAGAAGCAATCGACAGCGTAATAAAATTTTTCGGCGAGCTGGATGAAGTAATAAAAACCGTAAAGAACCGCCCGGATTTCTGGAAAGCCATCATAAACAGGCATCTTTTAAGCAATTACAATATGGTCACGATACACAAGAATTACTTCGAGGAAGTGCTTGCGGATAAGGTGCCCGCAGGTGAAACCACAATAGAAAATCTTGTAAAGAAACCTATCGGGGAAATCCCGCTTAAAGAGATGCTTTCCCTGATAAAAGAAGTTTATGAAACTTCCAGGATAGCAGACAGGGTGGAAATTGATCGGGATAATTTAATATTATTCCACAATTATAGAAATAAAGAAGCAATAGAAAAATTAAAAACGATTCTTGTCACGCTTTTAGAAACAAACGGGCACCTGTACGATGCAAAATCAACAGCCAATATGATTGTCCTGACTCACAGACCTGAGATCGGCATTAAAGTCAATGAAATTGTAAATAATTTAAAAACAAGCAACAGCAGGGTTGACCAGGAATTAATAATGTTCATGGCTTTTCTTAATGGGCTCAAGGACATTCCTGATATACCATTATCGCTGGTATCACTGGGCAGGAGAATCGGGAAGTCCTTAATGCAGGAATATGAAACTGAAAACAATATAAAGAACTGGGACGTGGAAACATTCAGGAAAGCTTTTGAAATAATTGATTTTAAACTTCACAGGGAAAGTGAATGGAGATTAGAAGGAAAAAATCTCCTGTATACAATCAATAAATGCAACATTGCCACACAGGGGAATACATTCGATTCGTATGTCTGCCACGCTGCCAGGGAGACATTCAAGGGGGCGCTGAATTACGCATTTGGAAACAGGGCGGAACTTGAAATCAAAAAACTGCTTACTCACGGAGACAAAAATTGCGAGGTGTTAATACAGGTATGAAAGCGAAGAATTACAGAAACCAAAGGATGTATCGGCTGGGAATAGCTCAAAAACAGATGGACAGGAGGGAATAAAATGGAAACCCTATTGGAATATCTGACTTTTGTTAAAGGAATCGGATACCTTGTGGTTGTTGCGTTTCTGCTTGCCTTCATTACTTTCTGGCAGCTGATACATGCAAAGGAAAAAGGATTTGTAAAAGTTGTCCCGATGGTAGTGTTAATATGGGTAGCATTTGGCGCAGCGTCTATGGTTTTCCTGCCCGGTGAAAGCGCTGCAACCACGGACACGGAACCTGAAGCCGCGGTTTCAGAATCACCATTCCCGGAATTTTACAGTAACGGAAGCCCTGCAACTATCACGGCACACCGCCCTGAAAAATGGCTTGGGGTCAACACCTCGGATTACCTCGCAATCAGCTACGGCTCGGCGGTGAATTTCCACCAGGTAATGGGCACTAAAATGAGCTGCAAGGACTGCCATCACAATAGCGGGGATGAAATTCATGCATGCAAGGACTGTCATAATGTTCCTTTTAATCCAAAGGATATGAGCAAACCCGGACTTAAGGCTGCAATCCATGGACGGTGCATGTATTGCCATAAGGAGGTTTTTGGCGGTCCCGATGGATGCAAGTTATGTCATACGCAAGTCGTTCCTAAATCCGAGGCTGCTTTTGCCCCCACTCGTCCCCATCAATTGACATGGGAGGAGTGCACCAGATGCCACAAAGAGGGCGTTCCGGGCGGACTGACGATAAAAATCGTTTATCATGATTTCTGCATCAAGTGCCACACAAAGGGAGTCATTGGAGCGGCAAAGGTACCTGTTGACCATGCTGGCAGGACAAGCGATACATGCAAGGGCTGTCACAAGCCCACCACAGGAGGATAGGATATGAAAATGAACAGAAGGAACTTTCTAAAAATCGGAGGCTCCCTATTGGCATGGGGGCTTGTCGGAAGCAGCGCGGCATCTGCCGGAGCACATAGCTTTACAGGCTATCCCGACCGTTTTGGCATGCTGTCGGATTTGACTCGGTGCATCGGGTGCCGCCGCTGCGAAGCCGCCTGCAATAAAGCCAA
>JBAQYK010000457.1:0-3527 GCA_049299995.1 Candidatus Methanoperedens sp. | reverse complement strand
TGTATGCCCCAATGCCTCACGGGCAAAGGGCAGTGTAAAAGTGGGGTGCGCTCCGGCTTTGGCAAGAAATGCTGCCTCCATCTTCCCCAATTGGCCTTTTGTTATATTTTGCACGTCATTCATAGTCTCTACAGCCTATTTACGTCATATAAACTATAACATTTTACCGATAAGTCAAGATTCTTCCGGCAACCTTCTGGTGGTAGTTGTTGCTCGGTGCTTATTGTCGAGATTGATGATTTCCCAATCCAGACCGTGAAGCTGATCGAGGAAAGGCTTCTCGACGTGATTGCGTTCGTCGAGTTTGAGTTGTTGTAGAGACTTATGTTGGCTATGTGGGTCATGCTCATTTCCGGTCTGATGGTTCATACCCTGCCAGCCAGCTATCGAAGTGCGTATAGCATGTTGGGCTACGATTAACCCATAAACAACGTTTCTGCTTTATATCATTGTCATCAGATATGTATGGATATACACCAAGGTATTCCTGTCCCTGATATGACGTTGCATAGACGCGAGTAACTGGAAGAATCGCCACACGATTATTATCCCCATCCTTGAATCCAAGCTCCCAAGGCATCCATCTCGATTCACTAGCATGTTCGGTAGTTGCATAAAGTAGGCATCTGCTCACTTTCATCTTGGCGCGTAATCTTTCCGCAGTTTTTGAGGTGACTACATTTCTATTCAAAGATGGATCATCTCTCCAATCTAGATATACCGCATATCCCAAATCTTCCAACGCCAACGCTAAACCTAAAATGAGCTCTTTGTCATCGAATGCATGGGAAAGAAAGATATCATATTTCGTGATCGATGATTGCTTTCTAATTTGTTCCGTTAGAAAGCTATCAGCAGTAAAATAGCGTGTCTCTTTTTGCGCACGCGTCCGTATTGATGATTCAGTAAATAATGGCATTATGATATCCAGTTATTAAAGTTTTCGTATCCATTATCTGCAATCCAGTCGTAAACCGTCAACCAATGTGAAAGTTGCAGGCTACTGCCGCGTTTATCCATCGGCTGTTCATTGATTCCAAAGCTGCCAAGCTCGGAATAATCGATCCATTTTTGGCCGTCCCATTCGCGTGGTGTTCCCCTTTTTCCGTCAGGACTGATCCTGAGTCTCAGATAGTCAAAAGGATTAGGTCCAATGGATTTAGTTTGTTGGTCTTTTCCCTTTATGCCATTGATATGAACTCCTATTACAGAGTTCCCCCTTTCGATGCTCTTGAATATTTCATAGCGAACCCAAGGACGGGCATATGTATTTGAGCCAATTAGAACTGCTGTAACGCTAGTATTTTCAAGTTCTGAATTGATCATCCTTTTCAGCGCAAGTGGATTCTTCTTTTTTGCCTCTTCCCAAATTGAGGCGTCAAAGTAACCAGCTTTTTCGGCACCGCCAACTAACTTGTGGTTTCGTACTACATTTGCACGGAAATCGATTACATCTTGATAGTGAAATGCAAAATAGACTCTTTTTGCCATAATTTAGCCTCCCTGCAATTGAGTGATAAGATTTTTAGTTATTGAGATCAATTCCGAAAGAGCCAGAGAATTATCGCCCAATTTTTCGAAACCATCTCGAAAAGCCGGAGTGACGTCCGGATAGAATTTTTTGAAATTATTGTAAACTTCGTTCCATAAAATTTCAGCCATGTATCCTGTAGCTCCAATGGGGAGAGGCATAACCCCAGCGTCAATGCATAAGTCGAACTCTTGTTTCATCCCGTTTGACAGAATAATATTATTTGTGGAGTCGCGTTTGTTTCCATAAACAAAAATTGCAATTCCAGCATGTCCAATCATAGCCTTCCTATATTCCATCCATTTATCAGGGAGACTTGTTCCGCTCGCAGCAACCTGCGGGAATGGTCGCATGACTATGTCCTCGTCGGAGATCGTTTTGCCTATGTCGTTCAAGTGAGCAAGCGCGCCATTAATGACGGCTCCGCCCACACCGAGACCAAATCCTGTGATGATCCGGTTCTTCTCAGAAGCGATCTCCCTGCTCATATCGTGCAAAAATCCTTGCGCATCGGCCTGTGAAAAATTGCCATACTCCTCGGCAGCACCTGAAATGAATATTGACCTTCGTTTGTATCTGGCGGTTATCTTCTCAAGCAGCACGGTGATATCACGATAATCCCCTACGAGGGCAGTTTGAATACCGAAACGTTTCAAGTCATGAATAAAATAGTGCTGTTTTAGTTCACGATACTTGAATGAGTCGTCTGTTTCACTAGGGAGCTTTGAAACCTTGCGTTGAATACAATAGTGGTGCCTTTGGTCTCTTTCATACTGCACCCTAACACGGCTGAGAATATAGTCGATATTGGGATCACTGAAACTAAGCCCCAAAAAAAGAAACGTCTTCTCTATTAGGTCACCACGGAGCGCATTAACAAATGGGACCATCTTGAGTGGATAGGACTCATAGTCATCTTTTGAGATCACTGCTTCGGATGCATGATCAACATCGCCATGCATTTTATAAACCACAACATTACGATCAGGTCTTGTTACTGAAAGCTGTTTCAATGTGTATTTAATATCAGGTATTTTTTTGGCATCAAGTAAAGCAGTTTCTATCAGTTTGTCATAGTTAGTGGTCCAGTAAGTGAGAATCGGTAACATAGCAAGTAACTTATGGTTTTCAGTTGGACGTCTTGTCTGGGAAAAATAATTAAAAATCGTTTGTGTGAGTTGCGCCTTGTTACCGCCAGCTTGATTGCAGTGATATTGTGCTATAGTAACTAAATCATTTTCGTTTTCCGGATTTAGTTTAAGATCACAAATGATATCCTTCAGCAAACCTTTCCAATCTACATACCCGGCATCTATTGAAAGACCGGCACCGGCAAAGACTGCTGCATTCATATTGTGGAGCTCGCGCGTGAATTCACGAACTAGAACATTTTCTGAAATGGATTCTGTGCTCATGACAACCTCCTAAGAATTTAGCAAAGCAGTGACACGCTTCTTGCCAGTGAGTAAGTCTTGCATAAGGGCAGATTTGAGGGAGCGAAGTTTATTAAGGCGTTCAAAATGAGATAGAACACTTCTTTCTGATCGCGTCAATACTTCTGTAATTCTCTTTTGTTCAGCTACGCCAATTATGACAATAGAAAGCTTTCTTATTATCCCTGCGCTCAATACAGGCATAGTTCCACCAGTTGCAAAAGTTTCAAGCTGTAATTTAAGATGTTGAGAAAGAAGCAGTGCTTTTAAAAACTCTGATAAGCAAAGTTTCGGATTAGGACGAAATCTTAAAAGACGCGGATTAATCACACCAGGATGATGCTGTTCAGGAATAACCAAAACATGACCAATTGTCCCGACAAGGCTTATGAGAACATCACCAGCCCTGACAGAAAAAGCTTTCATTTCTACATATTTTTTTTCAGTTATGTAATAGTCGCCAACATCTAGATTGCCACCGATAACCTGCTCTTGACCATAAATTCGATATCCCAATTGGACATGAATATCTTTCGTTAAGCTTGATCCGAAGGGTCCAGGCT